>JBFGYY010000050.1:0-11459 GCA_041587095.1 Motiliproteus sp.
CATCGTCATGTGCATATCCCCTCGAACCCTGATTTCAGTTCTTTGAACCTGGCCGCCGCCGTGCAGGTTATCTGTTATGAATTGCGGATGGCTTCGCTGGCACGTGAGCAGCAGAATGCGCTTGCCGGTGGTGCCGTTACCGAGAAGCCCGTTTGGGGAACGGAGTGGGATATCGAGCTGGCATCGGCCGATGAGCTGGAGAGGATGTTCGTCCATCTGGAACAGACATTGATCGATATCGATTTTCTGAAGCCTGAAAATCCCCGGCAATTAATGACGCGATTGCGTCGCCTGCTGCTGCGCAGTCATCCGGATAAAGTCGAAGTTAATGTCATGCGTGGTATTTTGACCGCGACGCAAAAACTTATAAAGAAGCAAGGCTGACGCTATGTTTGACCAGTTGCGAGAAGATGTGCGATCCGTTTTTGACAGGGATCCGGCGGCTAGAAATGCCTTTGAGGTGCTGACCAACTACCCGGGGCTGCACGCGTTGTTGTTTCACCGCGCCAGCCATTGTCTGTGGGGATGGGGGCTGAAGTGGCTCGCGCGGACGTTATCCACCGTTGCGCGCTGGTTGACGGGGGTGGAAATTCATCCCGGGGCCCGTATTGGGCGCCGATTTTTTATTGATCACGGTATGGGTGTTGTGATTGGCGAGACGGCCGAGATTGGCAATGATGTTACGCTTTATCACGGCGTCACGCTCGGCGGTACGACCTGGAATAAAGGTAAGCGTCACCCGACCCTTGCGGATGGCGTGGTCGTTGGCGCAGGGGCGAAAATACTGGGGCCTTTTGTTGTCGGGCGTAATGCACGAATCGGTTCGAATGCCGTTGTTACCAAAGCCGTGCCAGAAGGGGCGACCGTTGTGGGTATTCCGGGTCGGGTCATTCGTCAGCACGGAACAGGCACGCAGGCGAATGATGCCATCGATTGTGCCAGTCAGGAAATGGCTGATAAATTGGGCTTCGATGCCTACGGCGTTACCAGTGAACTGCCTGATCCGGTCGCACATGCGATTCGGTCACTGCTGGATCATATGGTCGCTGTTGACGGAAAAATCGATGTGATGTGCAAGGCGCTTTCTGAGATGGGGTCGGATATCTGTACCGATAAATTGCCCGCGCTGAAAGCGGAGGATTTTGAGGGGGTCGAAGAAGAACAGGGACAGGAACGCTCTAAAAGCGCGGAGGTTTGATAGCGCAGGGCTTCGGTGGCGAGGTTGGCACGGATGTCCCGCAGGAGCTCTCGGGAGTGTAACGAGGCGTGGGTTCGGATAATCTGCCAATGTTGACAGAGGAAGTCGGTTTTTGCAGTGTTTTGGCCGGGTTAGATCTGCTATAGTGATCGCGCTGGTTTTCTCCAGCTCTCTCGGTGTACATCGGAACCCTTCGCGGCATCTCAGTAGGAATAACCAAGCAAAATACTTGGTTAAATAGTTGACTGTAATAGTAGGGTAAAGCATAATCCTCCTGAAGCTGAAAAACAGAGAGTCAGAGCTATGCGTTTAACTACAAAAGGACGATATGCCGTTACAGCCATGCTGGATCTAGCCTTGCATGAAGGGCAGGGGCCAATCAGTCTGGCAGATATATCGGCCAGACAAAAAATATCCCTTTCCTATCTAGAACAGCTGTTTGCTAAGCTGCGCCGTAACGATTTGGTGTCAAGTGTACGGGGCCCGGGCGGCGGTTATCGGTTAAGCCGAGCAAAAGACGAGATATTTGTTGTACAGGTTATTGATGCGGTGAATGAGTCGGTCGATGCTACCGGCTGCAAGAGTAACGGTGATTGTCTTGATGGCGAAGCCTGTCTGACTCACTATCTCTGGTGCGATCTGAGCAACCAGATTCACGATTTTTTAAGTAAGATCAGTCTGTCAGACTTGGTAGCCCGTTCAGAGGTGCAGGAAGTTTCCCGCCGTCAGGATCGCGTACACCAGACTATCAAGACTATAGAATTGGATTCGGCTCGAGCGGCAGTTTGACCGCGGGCCGCCATTGCAGGAGAGACAAATGAAATTGCCCATTTACCTGGATTACTCAGCAACGACTCCGGTTGATCCCAGGGTGGCAGCGAAGATGGTCGAATGCCTGACAACTGAAGGCAACTTTGGTAATCCTGCTTCGCGTTCGCATGTTTACGGCTGGAAGGCCGAAGAGGCGGTTGAGAATGCGCGTCGCCAGGTGGCTGACCTGCTTAACTGTGATCCACGGGAGATTGTCTGGACATCCGGTGCGACTGAATCAGATAACCTGGCGATTAAGGGCGTTGCCCACTTCTATCACAAGAAGGGCAAGCACATTGTTACGTCCAAGATTGAGCATAAAGCCGTATTGGATACCTGTCGCCAGCTGGAGCGTGAAGGTTACGAAGTCACGTACCTGGAGCCCACGTCGGCGGGTATTATCGAGCCTGAGGCGGTGGAAAAGGCGTTGCGCGACGACACGGTACTGGTTTCATTGATGCATGTGAATAATGAGATCGGTGTCATCAATGATATTGACGCCATTGGCGAGTTAACCCGTGCGCGCGGAATTCTGTTTCATGTCGACGCGGCTCAGAGCGCGGGCAAGATTAATATCGATCTTGAGCGTTCCAAAGTTGATCTGATGTCCTTCTCCGCACACAAAATCTATGGCCCTAAGGGAATCGGCGCGTTGTATGTGCGCCGTAAGCCGCGTGTACGCCTTGAAGCGCAAATGCATGGTGGTGGTCACGAACGGGGCATGCGCTCCGGTACGCTGGCAACGCATCAGATAGTGGGTATGGGTGAAGCCTTTGCATTGGCTAAGGCTGAAATGCACGAAGAGAATGCACGGCTGTTGAAATTGCGTCAGCGACTCTGGGATGGTATTAGCGATCTTGAAGAGGTTTATATCAACGGAGATGCCGACAAGCGTGTGTCCGGCAATCTCAATGTCAGCATGAATTTTGTTGAGGGCGAGTCTCTTCTCATGGCATTGAAAGATTTGGCCGTGTCTTCAGGCTCGGCTTGTACCTCTGCGAGTCTTGAGCCCTCTTACGTGCTGCGTGCGTTGGGGATGAATGATGAAATGGCGCACAGCTCGATTCGTTTTGCCCTGGGTCGTTTCACTACCGAGGAAGAGATTGACTATGCAGTCGCTCAGATCCGTACTGCGGTGGAGCGTTTGCGTGAGTTATCCCCGTTATGGGATATGTACAAAGATGGCATCGATCTGAATAAGGTCGAGTGGGTTCACCACTAGGTCTAGTAGATTGATTCATCGAGGAGAATGACAATGGCTTACAGCGAAGAAGTATTAGATCACTACGAAAATCCGCGCAATGTTGGCAAAATGGATGATGCTGATCCGCATGTGGGTACCGGCATGGTCGGTGCGCCAGCGTGTGGTGATGTGATGCGCTTGCAGATCAAAGTTAGCGATGAAGGCGTCATCGAAGATGCCAAATTCAAGACATATGGCTGCGGGTCCGCTATTGCATCCAGCTCGCTGGTGACAGAATGGGTCAAAGGCATGTCTTTGGAGGAAGCTTCGCAGATCAAAAACACCTCCATTTCCAGTGAGCTTGCACTGCCACCGGTCAAAATTCACTGTTCAGTGTTGGCTGAAGATGCCATAAAAGCGGCGGTTGATGACTACCGGAAAAAACAGGGTGTGAGTTAATCGGCCCGCATTAAATCTACCAGTACAGGGCGGTGTGATATCAGCGCCGCCCGCAGAATGTAAGGTTCAATCTATGGCCATAACCATGACAGAAGCTGCAGCCAGCCATGTCAGCAGTTTCCTGGCAAACCGCGGCAAAGGGGCGGGCATAAGGTTAGCAGTAAAAACCACAGGCTGTTCCGGGATGGGTTATGTGCTCGAATTCGCAGATGAGTTTGCTGAAGACGATCACGTGTTTGAAATCAGTGGTGTGCGGATCGTTATCGATCCGAAAAGTCTCGTCTATCTCGACGGAACAGAACTTGATTTCGCTAAGGAAGGATTGAACGAAGGTTTCAAGTTCAATAATCCGAATGCGCGCAGCGAGTGCGGTTGTGGCGAGAGCTTCAGTGTCTGATTTAAAAGCGACAGCAGACCGGCTCGACTTGCAGCAGAATTATTTTGATCTTTTCGGGCTGCAGACACAATTCAATCTGAGTACCGCGCTGCTTTCAGAGCGATACCGCGAACTTCAGCGCAGATTTCACCCGGATCGTTTCGTACACGGGGCTGATGCTGAGCAGTTATTAGCCGTTCAACAGGCGGCTCATCTCAATGATGCCTATACGACGCTTAAAGCACCCCTTAAGCGTGCCCAGTATCTTTTCAGACTTGTGACCGAAACCGTGTTGGACGACAACTCCACGCGGATGGATCCTGCTTTTTTAATGCAGCAGATGTTGTTGCGCGAAGAGCTGGAGTCTGCGAGAGATTCTTCCGACCCCGAGCAGGTGCTCAGTGCACTGGGGCGGGAGGTGGCCGGCAGCAGTGAGGCGTTGTATCGCGAATTTGAACGACAGCTTGATGACGCAAGAGTCGGACAGTCGGCAGCGGCAGCGGAAACGATAAAAAAGTTGCAGTTTATGCATAAGTTGCAGCAGGAAATAGAACAGCTCGAAGATGAGCTCTTGGATGACCTATAAGTAATGGCACTTTTGCAGATTTCGGAGCCAGGACAGAGCTCCAGACCACATCAACACAAACTCGCCGTCGGCATCGATCTTGGGACCACGAACTCTTTAGTGGCCAGTGTTCGCAGCGGGCAGGCTGAAACGTTGCCCGATAGCGATGGGCAGCACCTCCTTCCTTCCGTCGTTCAGTATAGCCTTGAGGCTGCACCTTTGGTTGGTCAGGCCGCGCAGGACAATTCTGCGCTGGACCCGCAAAATGTCATCGTTTCGATAAAGCGCTTGATGGGGCGTGGTATCGAGGATTTAAGTGAGCTGGGTGAGCAGATGCCTTACCTGTTTGCACCAAGCCAGGGTGGAATGCCGTTTATCGATACCGTGGCCGGCCCCAAAAGTCCGGTTGAGGTTTCAGCGGAGATTTTGCGCGCCCTGGCTAAACGAGGTGAGCAAACACTGGGTGGCGATCTGGTCGGGGCGGTCATTACTGTGCCGGCCTATTTTGATGATGCGCAACGACAGGCAACCAAGGATGCTGCACGACTAGCCGGAATCAATGTGTTGCGTCTGCTGAATGAGCCGACGGCAGCCGCTGTTGCCTATGGTCTGGATAAAGTGCCCGAAGGGGTGTTTGCGATCTATGATCTGGGTGGCGGTACTTTTGATATCTCGATCCTCCGTTTGCATCGCGGGGTGTTTGAAGTGCTGTCAACCGGTGGTGATAGCGCACTGGGTGGTGACGATTTTGATCACGTTGTGGCTCAATGGCTGATGGAGCAGAGCGGTGTGAGCAAGGTCTCGGCTGCGGAGCGCCGTACCCTGTTGCGCGAAGCGTGCCGTGCCAAGCAGGCGCTGACTGACGATGAATCAACACCGGTCAGCGTCAGCACTGCAGCTGGTCGCTGGAGCGGCGTGTTAAGCCGGGAGCAGTTTGTGGCGCTGGTGGATCCGCTGGTTAAAAAGACCCTTCGTGCCTGCAAGCGCGCGCTTAAAGATGCCGGTGTTACGGTGGCCGATGTGTGTGAAGTGGTCATGGTTGGTGGCTCTACCCGGGTGCCACACGTGCGTTCAAGTGTGGCAACGGCGTTTGACCGTCAACCGCATGTGGACATCGACCCCGATCGGGTTGTTGCCATCGGTGCGGCGATTCAGGCTGATCTTCTTGCCGGTAACAAGCCCGATTCTGATATGTTGTTGCTGGATGTTATTCCGCTTTCCCTGGGGCTGGAGACCATGGGGGGGCTGGTTGAGAAAGTTATTGATCGCAATACCTCTATACCGGTTGCCCGGGCTCAAGAGTTCACTACCTACCGGGATGGCCAAACGGCCATGATGATTCATGTACTGCAGGGCGAGCGTGAACTTGTCGATGATTGTCGCTCTCTGGCGCGGTTTGAGTTGCGTGGAATTCCGCCGATGGCTGCCGGCGCGGCAAAAATTCGTGTGACCTTTCAGGTTGATGCCGATGGCTTGCTCAGTGTTGCGGCACGGGAGTTGGGCAGCGGTGTAGAAAGCCAGATCGAAGTGAAGCCCTCGTATGGTTTGGCTGATGATCAGATCGCCCGTATGATTCGTGATTCCTATGAGCGGGCTCAGGATGACCTCGACCTGAGAACGTTGCGCGAGCAGCAGGTTGAGGCCGATCGCTTGGTGGAGGCGCTGGAAAGTGCCATGGCTGCCGATGGTGAGAGATTGTTAACGGCTGAGGATCAGCAAGTCCTGCGGGATGGTATTGCTTACTTGCGTCTGCTTCGCGATGGTGATGATCACAAAGCTATCGCCAAAGGGATTGAAGTGCTGGCTGCAGCCAGTAATGATTTTGCAGCTCGCCGTATGGACGATGGTATTCGTCGTGCGCTGGCTGGACACTCTGTTGATGAGATTTAAACTATGCCACAACTGATTTTTCTGCCCCACGAAGAGATCTGCCCTGAGGGTATGGTGCTTGAAGTTGATTCCGGGGTGACGATTTGTGATGCGGCTCTGGCGAATGGCATCGAGATTGAGCATGCCTGCGAAAAATCCTGTGCCTGTACCACCTGTCATGTTGTTGTTCGGGAGGGGGGCGAGTCCCTCAGCGAGGCCGATGAGCTGGAAGAAGACATGCTGGATAAGGCCTGGGGGCTTGAGCCTGAATCCCGATTGAGCTGCCAGGCGGTGGTTCAGGATGTGGATCTGGTTGTTGAAATTCCGCGCTACACGATCAATCAGGTCTCTGAAGCGCACTGACTAGGAGCTGGATCATGGCATTGAAATGGATTGATGTTCAGGATATCGCTATCGAATTAAGCGACAAGTTCCCGGATACGGATCCACGTTATGTGCGTTTCACGGATCTGTGTAGCTGGGTGATGGAGCTGGAAGACTTCGATGATGATCCTAACCATTGTGGTGAGAAAATTCTGGAGGCTATTCAGGCGGCCTGGATCGAGGAAGCGGACTGAAGTGTTCCGGCGTAAAAGCTGAGTTTTTCGTTGTGAACCTGTGAGGCCGCTTTGTGCGGCCTCATTGCTTTCTGGTCGTTCCTTAACCTGTGCTGTAAAATAGCTCTTTAATAAAAGGTGTCTTAAGAGATCAGTCCGGCTGCCTGTTTACCATAACCCCCACTTAAGCAAGAAGACTACATCTAGTGGTTGTTAGACCTTAGTCACCACTATATAATCCCATCCTTTTTCATTTCGTACGAAAGGCTTTAGACATGCTGCGTATTGCCCAAGAAGCGCTCACCTTTGATGACGTATTGCTGGTGCCCGGATACTCCGAGGTTTTGCCCAAGGATGTCAGCCTGAAAACTCAGCTTACCAAGAAAATTCAGCTGAACATTCCGCTGGTGTCGGCTGCTATGGATACGGTAACCGACGCACGCCTGGCCATTGCCATGGCGCAGGAAGGTGGAATCGGGATCATTCACAAAAACATGACGATTGAGCAGCAGGCAAAGGCTGTGCTGAATGTCAAACGTTATGAGAGTGGCGTGGTTAAAGACCCGGTGATCTGCTCGCCGGATCTTAGTGTGCGCGATCTGCAGGCGCTTGCAGACAAACACGGCTTCTCCGGTTTTCCAGTAGTGGATAACGGCGATTTGGTGGGGATCGTCACCAGCCGCGATATGCGCTTCGAGAACTTTATGGATGCGACCGTTGCCTCCATTATGACGCCGAAAGAGCGTCTGGTAACTGTTCAGGAAGGAGCGGATCCGGAGAAAGTACGTAATCTGTTACGCAAGCACCGTATTGAAAAAATTCTGGTGGTCGATGAGCAGTTTTCCCTGCGCGGTATGATGACCGTTAAGGATATGTTTAAGGCTCGGGCTTACCCGCTTGCCGCGAAAGACAGTGAAGGGCGCCTGATTGTCGGTGCTGCTGTCGGTACCGGGGCCGACACCCCGGACCGGGTTGAAGCGCTGGTGAAAGCGGGCGTGGATGTCATTATTGTTGACACGGCTCACGGGCATTCCAAAGGCGTTATCGACCGCGTTCGCTGGGTGAAAGAGACATTCCCACAGGTCGAAGTGATCGGTGGCAATATTGCCACGGCCGAGGCAGCGCTGGCGCTGGCGGATGCCGGAGCGGATGGTGTCAAAGTCGGTATCGGTCCGGGTTCTATCTGCACGACACGCATTGTAGCGGGTATCGGTGTGCCGCAGGTGAGCGCGGTTGCCAATGTTGCTGCGGCGCTGGAGTCTCGGGGTGTGCCGTTGATCGCCGATGGCGGTGTGCGTTTCTCGGGTGATCTCTCCAAGGCGATTGCGGCCGGCGCCAGTGCCGTGATGGTCGGCAGCATGCTGGCGGGTACCGACGAAGCACCGGGTGAAGTTGAACTGTACCAGGGCCGTGCCTACAAAGCTTACCGTGGTATGGGCTCGCTTGGTGCGATGGCGCAATCGCAGGGATCCTCGGACCGTTATTTTCAGGACAGCAATGCCGGCGTTGAGAAGTTGGTGCCCGAAGGCATCGAAGGCCGCGTTGCCTGCAAAGGACCGATGGCCGCCGTTGTTCATCAGTTAATGGGCGGGTTACGGGCCAGTATGGGGTACACCGGGTGCGCTGATATACAGGCCATGCGTACCCAGCCTCAGTTTGTGCGTATCACCGGTGCCGGGATAAAAGAGAGTCATGTGCACGATGTGACCATCACCAAAGAGGCGCCTAACTACCCGATAGGCTAAGTTCAGGGCAAAATTTGAATGGGGCTGTCGCTGACAGCCCCATTTTCATTTTATGAATTAAGAAACAGTCCGGTCTGCGAGATCAGCGGCCGACGTTTTAAGCGGAGATAAACCGTGTCGACAGATATCCATGCACAGCGAATTCTGATTCTTGATTTTGGTTCGCAATATACCCAGTTGATCGCGCGTCGTGTGCGTGAGTGTGGCGTATACAGCGAAATTCGGGCGTTCGATATGTCCGAAGAGGAGATCCGGGAATACAACCCCAAGGGGATTATTCTGGCAGGCGGTCCGGAGTCGGTCACTGAGGAAGGCAGCCCCCGGGCACCGCAGGTAGTATTTGAGCTGGGCGTACCGGTACTGGGTATCTGCTACGGTATGCAGACCATGGCGCAGCAGCTTGGCGGCCAGGTCGAATCGTCTGATTTGCGAGAGTTTGGTTACGCGCAAATCCGCGTTGAAGGCAAGAGCACCTTGCTTGAAGGGATCGAAGATCACGTTGCCAATAACGGCCGCTTGATGCTGGATGTCTGGATGAGTCACGGCGACAAGGTCGTGCAGATGCCGGAAGGTTTCCATTTGATGGCATCCACCGACAGCGCGCCGATTTCCGGTATGTGCGATGAGATCCGTCGCATGTACGGTGTCCAGTTCCACCCGGAGGTCACCCACACTAAGCAGGGAGAGCGCATTCTTAAGCGTTTTGTGCAGGATATCTGCGGTTGTGAAGCACTGTGGACGCCGAGCAATATCGTCAAAGATGCGATCGAGAAGGTTCGGGAGCAGGTAGGCAGCGATCACGTTTTGCTGGGTTTGTCGGGAGGCGTTGATTCGTCAGTTGTTGCGGCGTTGCTGCACAAGGCCATCGGTGATCAGCTGACCTGTGTGTTTGTGGATAACGGCCTGTTACGCAAGCGTGAAGGCGATCAGGTGATGGACATGTTCGCGAAAAACATGGGCGTCAAGGTTATCCGGGTTGATGCCGAAGACCTGTTTTTGGGTAAGTTGGCGGGTGTCAGCGATCCTGAGAAAAAGCGTAAAATTATCGGTAATACCTTCATCGAAGTGTTCGATAACGAATCGACCAAGATCGACAATGTGAAGTGGCTGGCCCAGGGGACAATCTATCCGGATGTCATCGAGTCCGCCGCAGGTAAAACAGGCAAGGCGCACGTCATCAAGTCCCACCATAATGTGGGTGGGTTGCCGGATGATATGGCGCTGGAGCTGGTTGAGCCGCTGCGTGAGCTGTTCAAGGATGAAGTGCGTAAGATCGGTCTGGAGCTGGGTTTGCCCTACGACATGGTCTACCGGCATCCGTTCCCCGGCCCGGGTCTGGGTGTACGCATTCTGGGTGAAGTGAAGAAAGAGTATGCCAATATTCTACGTGAAGCCGATGCGATCTTTATCGAAGAGCTGCACCGTTCTGGCTGGTACCACAAAACCAGTCAGGCCTTTGTGGTCTTTCTGCCAGTTAAGTCGGTTGGTGTGGTTGGCGATGGCCGGCGCTATGAATATGTCGTCTCGCTGCGTGCGGTTGAAACGATCGACTTTATGACGGCGCGCTGGGCGCATTTGCCCTACGAATTACTGGAGACCGTTTCTGGTCGGATCATCAATGAGATCAGTGGTATCTCCCGGGTGGCCTACGACGTGTCGAGCAAGCCACCGGCTACTATCGAGTGGGAATAAGCCGGCTTAACCGGGCTGCGGATGCTCTCGTGTACGGTGCGGGATCAGGATGGTCGTAGCCGTCTGTTATTCGTGCTGAGGGTCAGGTGCTGGCGGTAAAGTGGGTTTTCTTTATCTTGCTTTACCGTTAGCATGGAGGCCGGTTTTCCCAACGGAATGGTTTAATGCTGAAGCGCCTCGCGTTATTGGTTGTTTTCGTCTCACTGAGTTCCGGTGTCGCCGCGCTGGAGGTGTCCTCTATCGTTTCCTGCAAGCAGGAAGGGGAGGGCTGGTTGTGCGCGGCGTGGCGGAATAACGCCATTGAAGTGTTCAGGTCCGAGCACTATATCACCAAGGTTGAGTTTAAAACCGAGGTAGGCCCGCCGCTGACAGATCCGGCGACTATGCTGCCGCATTCTGATTCGGCGTCCGGTATGACCACCCCCGCCATCTATACCCTGCAACTGCTGGCCTGCAACTCCAAAGCTTGTCGTCGTCAGATGGATAAGATTCGCTCGATTCCTGACTCGAAAGTGGTTGAAATCAAGAGCCAGGGCAAGCTGTGGCAGGTGTTGATTGTGGGCGAGTATGTCTCGCAAAAATCGGCCCAGATAGCGGCCGCGGATCTGATGACCCGTTACCAGTTGCGCGACAAGCCCTGGGTGCGCAGCCTGCAATCATTGCACCGCCGTGAAGTTGCTCATTAACTCGCTCAAAATCCCCGCTTTTTGCCACACTCCTGGATAACCCATGTCCTTAAGTCAGGAAAGTATTGATCGGCACTGGATGCGCTATGCGCTGTTGCTGGCCGAGCGCGCACGCGCACTGGACGAGGTGCCAGTTGGTGCGGTTATCGTCCGCGACGGGCAGGTGATTGGGGAAGGCTGGAATCAGCCCATCAGCGCTCATGACCCTACCGCCCACGCGGAGGTGATCGCCATCCGGGATGCGTCCCTGCGTTCCGGTAATTATCGGTTAGTCGGCGCCACGTTATACGTGACTATCGAGCCTTGTACCATGTGTGCC
>JBFGYY010000051.1:0-11454 GCA_041587095.1 Motiliproteus sp.
AAGACAAGTTATTCGCTGGTGATCGACACCCAAGATAGGTAAAAGAAAGGACTTAATGTGGCCGAGCAATAAAGATCTTAAGTATTAAAGCCTCATTTGAGTAATAAAGATTCATACTCAGGTCGACTGACTCACTGCATATGCGCCTGTAGCTGTCACTCTGGATCTGTCGATTCGAGTGCGAGCCAGCGGCAAGAATCTACACAAGGCGCCGCTCGTCGTTCCTTGATTTTCGTTTAATGTTGCTTCAAAGCAGAAGTCAGCCGGTGGAGACACTGGCCCGCTGATCAGTTCGCTTCGGACCGCGGAGCATGAGCGATATTCAATCTGGGGATGGACGAGGAGAGTAACTAACGCCCGAGAGTGGATGGTGAATGCGGGAACACCTGACTTCAGCTGTTGCGCCCATCACAGACATTGAGATAGGGCTGGCTGTGCTCCTTACGAATCGGGTTTGGCACCATAGAGCGGACATTAACCTCAGGTCGATCTTCGTCTCTTCAGGGCGCTTATCCACTATGGCGCAGAAAAATTACAGTGGGAAATCTGCTGGCTTCTTAACTAGGAGAGATGATACAGGCCTTGGAGCAAATAGAGCTCGCCCTTACGTATCTAGAATGCTGAATTAGATAGAGCGCTGAGTGCAAGGAAAATCGGATGGGCGTCTATACCGACGGAACTGCACTGGACCGGAAGTTGATGCTACCGGCCGCTACGAAGAAGGCTTCATGAAAGTCATGCGTATCTAAACCGACTTGGTAAAGAGTGTTTGACGTGTTTAGTGTTCATGAGCGCTGCCGAAAGCGGCTTGGGGGTTGCCCCGTCCAGAGATTGAACGCCCGGGTGAAGCTGTTGACGTTGGTAAATCCTAGCAGGTAGCTGATCTCGTTGATGGAAAGGTGAGACTGTTGCAGATACTGCTGGGCCAACTCTTTGCGAAGCTGATCCAGGATCTCCTGATAACTGGTACCGGCCTGCTTTAGCTTGCGTTGCAAGCTGCGTTGACTCAGGTGCAGGGCGCTCGCGATCCTCCCTTGATCGGGCATGTCGGTGCCTAGGGTTTCCATCTGCTTGGCATAGACTTGGTTGACGATGTCGTGGCGGTCGAGGCGCGCAAGGTACTCCTGGATCAGGCGGTCGCCGGGCATTGCCAGCCCAATCACAACACAGCTTCGAACAACTTAGGGCTGGTCAATATTGGTAGCTGAATGCTGGTCAAAGTAGCGCGCTGATTAACAGTCACGGATTCTGGTTTGTTGTCAAACTGCTGGATGAGCAGAAGCTATTTGCAAAAATTCACAAGCACCTTGTGTTACGCATCGGTGACACCGGCAGGCAGGTAGACTCGGTGACAGTTTCACCCATTTATTATTGGCAACTTGAGCGATATCCCCATTGTGTGCCGCTTACCATCGGCCTACCGTAGTGATTTTATGTGGAGGTATGCTTTGATCGTCCTACATCACCTTAACAACTCCCGCTCTCAGCGCATTCTGTGGCTACTCGAAGAACTTGGCCTTGACTACGAACTGCAGCAACACTTCAGAGACCCTGACAGCAACCTAGCGCCTGCGTCGTTAAAAGCGGTACACCCTTTGGGACGCGCGCCGGTGATATCCGATGATGATCACACTTTGGCAGAATCGGGTGCGATCATCAGCTATCTCATCGAGCGCTACGCAGAGGCGAAGCTAATACCCGCGCGCGATAGCGAGGCCTACTTGCATTATCAGTATTGGCTTCACTTTGCCGAGGGGTCATTGATGCCGCCGATACTGCTTCGGGCCGTATTCGATAAAATGATCGCCAAAGCGCCACCGTTTTTGGTCCGGCCAATCCTCAGAAAGGCCAGCGGCAAGGTGATGTCGGGATACCTGAACCCCAATCTGGATCGCAGCCTTGCTCATATTGAAAACCACCTTAGCCATAACCTTTGGTTTGCCGGGGACCAGCTCAGCGGCGCTGATTTTCAAATGAGTTTTCCCCTCGAAGCGCTAGTTTGGCGTGGATTTGAGCAACATAGCTATCCCAATATTAATGATTACGTAGTTCGCATTCATGCGCGACCAGCGTACAAACGTGCGATGGAAAAGGGCGGTGAGTATTTATACAGCTAGTTCTCGGTTTACTTCGGTTTGTCGTTAACTGTTTGCGGAAGGCAATCGTTAATCTTTTTGATCTTCTTTTGCCGTCATGATGGCTTAGTGCAGGTATTCTCAGGCTAACCGTCCATAGCGATGTACGCTTCAGTTTTTGAGGCAGCCAGTTATCTGATGGAAGGGGGGATCAGTCTCAGTTGTTTTGACGATATAGCAGGAATGCGCTTACACCTGATGCGAGTGATTCTCGGTGACCGGGAACTCGCAGCTGCGGTGTTGAACAGCAGGTACAAAAACGTCCGCTTTCGGGAAGCTCGATTATTCAGAGGAAGAATGCCCTAAGGTCGGATGCGCATTCATGTCTAACACTGCAACCGGCAACTCAGGGCAATGTCCGCTTAAGGGAAATTAGGCTGATGCCGGAAAGTCTAGGCAGAGGGATCTCCAGCGGCTCCTTTGTGTCCACGAACAAAACCGTTCGCGCGGTGCTGAGATATAAAAGCGGACAGGCTGCCTCCTGTTTTGATGTTTAATGACTTTTGCATTAAATGCCTATCAACGAAGCCTGTTCTCTGAGGCAGACACCACTCCCTTTTGACCCTTGGGTTCGAGCCGGGGGCTCTGTATCACTCCGTTAGTTACACTCCACACGCGCCAGATCCGGTTCCTTCTGAATCGAATGCGAGCGAACAACCCCACGAGCGGCGAAATAATTAAATCTCTGTTATCGGCAGATCAGCCCCTTCATGTCTCGCACATTAGTGCCCTCATGCTCCTCACACACATCGTTCTACCTGTTGCTGAGCCTGCTTTAAAGTAGAGTTTAAGCGTATAAAAAACAAACAAACATTGATTAATGGTATAAAGTACCGTATAAATACGATTAGGTTCCGCATAGCGAAAATAAGGACCGCGAATACGCTAAGAATAATAAGTCACAACCCACCATGTAAGGATTAAAAAATGAACAAGAATACATCCCTGCTTGTTGCTGCAGTAAGTGCGACCATGCTCGCTGGCCAAAGCCATGCGTTCGAATTTGACGCCGGTGGCACCAAGGTAAATCTGGGCGGCTACGCTAAGTTTGATGTTAGCTACAATGATCCTGGCTACAATATTTCTGGCACCGTTGCCCCTGCCGGTACCGTAAAAGGTATAGATAAAAATGCTGATGCGACCATCGATATGTCTGCTAGGCAGTCGCGTTTTTGGCTGAAGACTGCCACTCCAAAAGGTGAAGGCACCTTGAAGACCCATGTTGAATTTGACCTCTACGGAGCTGCTGGAACCGAGACCGTTTCAAACTCTCATAGCTTGCGTCTGCGTCATGCCTACGGCACATTGAATAACGTCTTGATGGGCCAGACCTGGTCCACCTTTATGGATCTCCATACCCTCCCCGAAATTATAGATTTCACCCAGCCTACCAGCGCGATATTTAACCGTCAGGCGCAGGTTCGCTACACCATCCCTATGGGCAGTGGCAAGCTGTCAGTAGCGGCTGAAAACCCCAGCAGCTACGGCACAGATAAAAATAGTATTCCCGATCTGGTTGCTAAATACGACTACAACAGTAAGACCGTCCATACCTCGGCTGCACTGATGGTTCGCCAGCTGAAAATCAACAATGACGATTCTAAAACTGCGGGGGCGTTGAGTCTCAACGCCAAGGTCAAACTGAGTAATGGTGACGATGTGCGAGTACAGTTGAACGGCGGTGCGCTAGGTCGCTATATGGGTCTGGCGGCCCACAGAGGTCATGAAGGCTCGGGCAGTACCTTCGATGTCGTTAATTCCTACGGAGCATCCATAGCCTTCAGGCATGTCTGGGCCGAGGGTGTTCGCTCGACGCTGGTTGCTTCTGCCACCAAGGCTGACAATGACGTCGCATCTGCGAATCTTCTCGACGGATCAAAATCCGTGCACCTCAACATTCTCTGGGATGTAGCCAAGGCGGTGACGTTGGGTGTTGAAGTCCAGCACCGCGAGGTGGAGTTCTTTGATGCCACCAAGGCCGACGTCAAAGCCGATCGCCTGCAGTTCTCCGCCAAATACGGGTTTTAATCGAGTTTGATTTGACTGGCAAGCGGGTTGGCCCTTGAGCACGGCCAATCATCTTGTCCTTCATTGTTGAGCCAGTGTGATTAGGCCCCTTCACCGAAAGCCTGGTTCTTTTTTAGTCGATAATTAACCCTTAACCCTAACGCCAGTATTAAGGGTTAATTATCGATGGATTGTCTCGCGTACAGCTTTTTAACCACCACACATAATTGAGGTCTAGATATCATGACTCAACACTCCACTCTTCCCGCTTTCTCCTGGCAAGACCCGTTCTTACTAGATGCGCAACTGACCGAAGAAGAACGCATGGTGCGTGACACCGCCCGCGATTACGCTCAGGATCGGTTGATGTCCCGTGTCCTGGAAGCCAATCGTCACGAGAGCTTCGATCCCGAGATCATGCGTGAGCTGGGCGCATTGGGTCTGCTGGGCTCTACCCTGCCCGAAGAGTACGGTTGCGCCAATGTCGGTAATGTATGCTACGGCCTTGTATCGCGCGAAGTCGAACGTGTCGACAGTGGCTACCGTTCAGCCATGAGCGTGCAGTCTTCTTTGGTGATGCACCCTATTTATGCTTACGGTAGCGAAACGCAACGCCAAAAGTATTTGCCCAAGCTGGCCACCGGCGAGTGGATCGGCTGCTTCGGCCTGACCGAACCGGATGCAGGTTCTGATCCGGGTAGCATGAGGACCCGTGCCGAGAAAGTCGACGGCGGTTACCTGCTTAAAGGCGCCAAAATGTGGATAACCAATAGTCCCATCGCCGACGTATTTGTGGTTTGGGCCAAGCTCGACGGGGTGATTCGCGGCTTTGTCTTGGAGAAGGGCATGAAGGGGCTATCCGCGCCGAAGATCGAGGGTAAGTTCAGCCTGCGCGCCTCCATCACCGGAGAGATCGTGATGGATGATGTGCGAGTCTCCGAAGAACACTTGCTACCCAACGTCAAAGGCCTCGCAGGTCCGTTCGGCTGCCTCAATAAAGCCCGTTTCGGCATTGCTTGGGGGGCTCTTGGAGCTGCCGAGTTCTGCTGGCACGCGGCACGCCAATACACCCTTGACCGCAAACAGTTTGGTCGCCCTCTGGCCGCCACCCAATTGATCCAGAAAAAGCTCGCTGACATGCAGACCGAGATCAGTCTCGGGCTGCAGGGCTGTCTGCAAATGGGCCGACTGATGGACGCGGGGCAGTGCCCGGTGGAGTTGATCTCGTTGCTTAAGCGAAACAACTGCGGCAAGTCGCTGGATATCGCCCGGGTTGCCCGTGACATGCACGGGGGCAACGGCATCTCAGATGAGTTCCATGTCATTCGTCACATGATGAACCTAGAGGCGGTAAACACCTACGAGGGGACTCACGACGTGCACGGACTGATTCTGGGCCGTGCGATCACGGGCATTCAAGCATTCAACTAACACCAGTTGCGTTCGAAATTAGCGGTCAACTTATATATCTATAGTTAACGATGAACTAACGGTAGTCGTTTACTGCCGTTAGCATACGTTCCGCTTCACTGCCTCGATAGTCTATGGCAATCAGCGCATCTGCTATTGTGGAAAGGGGTTTTGTTTTACTCTGTGTATAATCCGATAATAGGCAGGTATACTTGTCTGAACTATCGCTGGCAACAAAATCGGACGCAGATGAACGAAATACTGGAATACCCAAGACGTAAAGGCGAGACCAAGGATCGAAAGTTCGTTGAGGCGCTGGCACGCGGGTTGGATGTTTTGCGCGCGTTTGGACAAAAAGGTGGGGTGCTCGGCAATCAGGATATTGCGGCGATTACCGGCCTGCCAAAACCCACGATCTCCCGCTTGACCTATACCCTGACACAGCTGGGTTATCTGACCTACTCGACTCGGCTGGAAAAATATCAGCTCGAAGCGGGGGTGCTGGCCCTGGGTAATACCTACACCGCAAGCTTGCGTGTGCGCCAGGTAGCCAAACCCTATATGGATGAACTGGCGAAGCGTGTCGAAGCGTCGGTGGGGTTAGCGACTCGGGAAGGGATGTCGATGATCTTTGTCGAGTGGTGCCGTGGGGACCAAGCTCAGGCGTTACGTTATGAGGTAGGAACCCGGGTGGCGATGGCTACCAGTGCCTCGGGGCGGGCTTTTTTGGCGGCGATTCCAGAGCAGGAGCGGTCCGTTTTTTCCGGGCTCATTGAAGAGCGGGCCGGTGATGACTGGCCTAAGATATCGGCGGGTATAGACCAGGCGGTTACCGACTATGAGGAAAAAGGTTATGTGGTTTCATTCGGCGATTGGGACCGTAATGTTAACTCTGTTGCGGTCCCTGTTCGGCTGCAAGAAGACCGAATCGTAGTTCTTACCAGTGGCGGTCCCTCTTATCTGACCTCTCCAGAGCAGTTAGAAGACACCATTGCGCCACAACTGATTCACATGGCTCGGGATATTGTTGCTGCCGGGGTTTGATGGTTACGTTCTTCTATTTCCCTCTCTGTTAGGTGGTCAAACTGACTAACCGGTTGTGCGAATGGGTTAATCCCCAACCTATTGCAGATCCTTTTCCTAGTACATGGTTTTGTAACATTCGCCCAGGGAGGTAGAGTCGATAGCGGCTCTATCTGCGTGCCTCCTTTTTATTTCCTGTTAGTGCAGGGGTGTCCCCTTGCGATTCACGTCCCCGTCATTATATGTTCAACCTTGCTTGTCGGCTGTTTTTGCGGGCAGGCATCCTCCTTGTTGAGCAACGGTAGGTGGTCCACCTCTGCAGATTGCTCCCTTGCTAATGCCGATCAGCGCATTGACCTCCTCCATCCCGCGTATCGGCTAGCGTTCGTAAGCAGCAGTCCGATGGCGCCAGCCTGGGCTGGTGCAACCCTCATAAAAAGAGGCGCAACCACGACCTGTCTTTGCTGTTGATTTTAGACCGATTAAGTTCCGGGTAAGGGAGGCTATCTGCCCGGCCGCGACTGCTTGCGGCGCTCGGTGTTATCGTCATGAATTTCGGGTACCCACTGATAGAGACTTAGTGCACTGGCATATTGATCATAGTCGGTGAGCAGTATCCCGGTGATCTCAGTCCGCTCATAATGATGCGCACAGTTCTGCAGGGTGAAAATTAATATCGCATAAATCTTGTGCTATAAGTCCAGCGTTAGCTAGCGCACGCTGTGCGTCCTGTCAGTGTTTGTCCTGTTAACTCTTTGTTTATAGAGGCTACTTGTTGGTGGCTTGCTGATTCAGTCAGCTGAATTAAGGATAAATGGTCTGGCTCGTGTCGTTGTGCTGCGCGGTTTTACCTATTGCACCTTATAGTCCATTTATGTAGAGTTATACTCTCTTTGCGATATATGGTTTCGCACAGCGAAAATAATAAGATCGGCTAGACTTACATCAAGTATCGAGGAATTGGACGATGAAACTAGTAAAGAAGATGGCTTTGGCAGCAACCTTGGCCGCAGTCAGTTTAAGCGCCGTACCGGCATTTTCTGCAACCACACTGACTTTCGGTGAGCCGGCTCCGAACCGGGGAGCTCGTGCGGCAGATGTTCAGTGGTTCGCTGACGAGGTTGCCAAACGCTCCGGTGGTGATCTGACGATCAATATTCAGTGGGGAGGCGCGCTATTCAAGGCCAAGGGTGCACGCCAGGCGATCTCCAGCGGTGTGGCGGATATGGGCACGATCATCCCAGCTTATTTTCCCCAGGAGCTGGTGGGACCCGCTATCGGCGATCTGCCTTTTCCCAATCGAGATGCCTGGGTCGGTGTTCGTGCGCTTAACGACCATATGCAGAACGCAGCGGTGAAGGCCCATTTGGCCAAGCAGAATCTGGCCTTTGTTGCCCCCTATAACGCCGGTGAACTCGCGCTGGTGTGTAAGGGTGATGCAGTTAAATCTCTAGAGGATATCAAGGGTATAAAAGTCCGTGGTATCGGTGCTTACGGCAAGGTGTTTGCCGATCTGGGAGCCAGTCCCGTCAATATGAGTATCTACAAGGCCTATCAGGGCTTGGATACTGGTCTGCTTGATTGCACCCACAGTTATATGGGGGCCTCGGCTGCACTGAAGCACAACGAAGTCGCCACTAGCGTGACTAAGATGGGCTGGGGCGTCTTTACCGGTCTCGGTATCTTTATCAATAAAGACGTTCGTGATGGTCTGAGTGACTCGCAGAAAGCTGTGCTGGATGAGGTCGCTGCTGACTTCGTTGATCATCATGGGATGAATGTGCTGGCGGGTGAGGTTAATGGTGAGAAGACGTTGGCAGCTGGGGGTCTTGAAATGCTGAGTTTCTCTGCTGCAGATACCGCCAAGCTGGTTGCTTCGGGTGAGTCATACATCGCTGATTGGGTCAAGCAAGCCTCTGCCAGCGGTCTGGATGGCGCTGTGCTGGTAGAACAATACCGCGCAGCGGTGAACAAGTACAGCAAGGAGCGTGATGAAAAAGGCTATCCCTGGGCGCGTTAAGTGATTGACCTGGCGCTCGACTCGATAACGTTGCTGGATGGGTTTAGGGCAATAGACAACCCGTGCTGACGGTATAAGTCAGCGCTTAGGTCGACATAATAATTACTCGAACCGTCGGAGGTGGTTGTAATGTTAAAAAAACTTGAACTGGGGGTGTTAGCACTTGCTGGGGTGTGCATCGTTGCACTCGGGCTGATGATCACTGTGTCCGTTGTTATGCGAAATTTCTACGGTAACGGAATCCCCGATAATGTGACGATCGTGAGCGAATTGATGGTGGGCGCGATCTTTCTGCCATTGGCGTATGTCACGGCTAATTACAGCCATATCACTATCGAGTTTGTGTTTAACAGGATGGGGCCGCGTCTTAAATTGTGGACGCTGGCCATCGGTTCGATCCTCAGTCTTGTGGCCCTGTCTCTTCTCGCCTTGGCTGCATGGAAAGAGTTTGCCCACGCGGCTGAATCAGGAGCCTACTTCTTTGGTGAGTTGGATCTTCCTGAGTGGCCGGGTCGGTTGGCCTATCTGGTTGGGGCGGTACTGTTTGTGCTGCGCTTAGCCTTGATCTGCGTTGCAGATGTCCGGGCTGCTGTTTTTGGCGATACCGGTTATCTGGTTGAGCGCGCCGCTGTTGACCACGAAATCATTGAAGAGGGCTAGTTCATGGATCCGTTAACTTTAGGGCTAGTCGGATTTGCCTGTGCGATACTGCTGCTGGCATTCAGGGTGCCGATTGCATTCACCTTGGCTGGCGTTTCGTCAGTGTTTATTTTTATTTTCTTTGCCATACGTAGGGGTGGGTTTGACGTCGAGAGTGCACTTTCCCCGACGCTGTCGATGATCGCTGGCAACACCTACGATCTGGTGCATTCATATGATCTAAGCATGATTCCGTTATTTGTGCTGTTGGGGCATATCGCCTATCACACCGGTATGACTACGGATATCTATCGTGCAGCCCGAGTTTGGTTAATGAAGATTCCGGGTGGCGTGGCGATGGCTTCGGTATTTGGCTGTGGTGGTTTCTCGGCGATTACCGGATCCAGTATCGCTTGCGCCTCGGCGATGGGACGTATCTGCGTGCCTGAGATGCTAAGTGCCGGTTATGATAAGCGTTTGGCTAGTTCCACCGTGGCGGTGGGCGGCACCCTGGGATCGCTGATTCCTCCGAGTGTGCTGTTCATTATCTACGGTATTTTTACCGAGACATCGATCAATCGTCTGTTTCTGGCGGGAGTGGTCCCCGGTCTGTTGTCATTGGCTGGTTTTCTGCTGGTTATCTATATCTGGGTCAAGCGTAATCCTGAAGCGGCACCGGTTCCTGAGGTTGAACTCGCCCGTGGCGATCGTCGCAAGGCGGCGATCCAGTGTTGGCCCGCGCTGGTATTGTTTTCGGTCATCATCGGAGGTATCTATAGTGGGGTTTTCACCGCGACCGAAGCGGCGGCGATTAGTGCGTTTATGGCTGTTGTTATTGGTGTTTTGCAGAAAAAACTCGATTGGAGCCAGTTCGTTGAGTCGGTGAAGGAGACCTGTACCCAGACAACCACCATCTTCTTTATCGCTGCCGGTGCCAAGATCTTTGTTGGTTTCGTCGCTTTGACAGGGTTGGCGCCCGCGCTGGTCGATATAGTCGCGTCTGCTGACGTCTCACTGTGGTTGTTGTTGGCGATGATCGCCGGCGTCTATCTGCTGCTCGGTATGTTTCTGGATCCGCTGGGTATCTTGGTTTTGACCCTGCCATTTCTGGTTCCGATGGTGGAAGGTTATGGCTTGGATCTGATCTGGTTTGGTGTGGTCGTGATTAAGTTGCTTGAGATCAGCCTGATTACGCCACCTGTCGGTTTGAATGTATTCGTGATTGCGAGCGTAACTAAACCTTCGGTGCCGGTGTACGACATCTTTATGGGAGTGACGCGTTTTCTGGTCATGGATATCATCGTCTTGATAGCGTTGATGGCCTTTCCTATCCTGTCGTTGCTATTGCCCAATACGATGTTCTAGGGCTCGTTTCTTGCGGTTGTACTGGCCATCTTCAGACGGCCCTTGATATGGTCGTAGGTCGTCTGGAAACCGAGTATTGTGTTGCTCTACGGCTGCAGCGCATACAGCCGGATGCCCTGGCTACGGTTAATAGTGATCTTGCTTAAACTGCAATTTATCACTGCCGCCTATTCAGGGCGTTTCGATCAGCTTGCCACTGCTGTCTCGATTCCGCGCGTGGAAACGGGATGGGTCGATGCGGTCGACCCCATATGGCTGGAGTTCAACCGGAAGCGCAAGTTTGGGGACGTTGCCTTTGCCCCAGTAAGCTTCGAGGATCTGCAGATAGCGACCATTTTCTTTGATCTTGGCGAGGCCTATCTCGTAGCGCGCCTGCAATTTAAGCGCCTTAGTATCGCCTCTTAAAAAAGACAAGCCGGGATCGTCTGTGTACCAAGGATGCTGGTCAAACTGCTGCCAGCTATCGGGGTAATGCTTGTCGATCAACAGCAGGCCGCTGAGCAGGGTTACGTTGAAATAATCGAGCCGGCTCCGTTGAGTCATATGCAGCAGCTGGTCCGGTGTTTGCAACTGTGTTGCCTCAATATTATGCAGTGCGTACAGGTCCAGGGCGGTCGAATTGACCACAGAACCGACGCGGTAATCACGTAAATCACTCAAGCTGGTCAGGGGGTGGGGCGCGTGCGGACCGGGTTTGAGGAAGAAACTAGCCATGGTCACCTTAAAGGTGGGTGTCCAGGTAATTAGCTCTCTTTGAGCGCCTTGGGCAAACATGTTGCCCGATGACAGGGCATCAATCTGGCCGTTGAGTAGCATGCTAACACCGCGCCGAATGGGTGTGGTGATGATCGTAAT
>JBFGYY010000052.1:0-11324 GCA_041587095.1 Motiliproteus sp.
AATGGTCGGGGTAGAGAGATTCGAACTCCCGACATCCTGCTCCCAAAGCAGGCGCGCTACCAGACTGCGCTATACCCCGTTCTGCCTGGCTAACTTTGCGCTTCAGCCAGAAGAGGTGCGCATATTACAGCCGAGCTTTTTTCAGGTCAACCACTTTGCCAAACATTTCCTGAGTCTTATCAACAACGATGCGCCTATAACCTCAGCGCAAAAACTCAGCACACAATATCAACACACAAGCTCAGCACGATAAACTGCCCGCTGCCCGCCCCCCCCCCGCCCGCCTGTATTCAGACACTCGCTAAGCTGTCGTCTTTCACTTACTGCTTTTTTCCTGCCACGCCTTTGCCTTAGTGCCTATCCATGCGAAAATTCACCCTTCCATTCATGTACGGCAACCAGAGGTCGCAAGGCGAATAGATGAGCGCACAGATCATTGATGGCAAAGAGATCGCAAACCAAGTTAAAGAAAAGGTCCGTAAAGGAATTGCGCTCCGCATAAGTGAAGGAAAGCGAGCCCCCGGCTTAGCGGTCGTCCTGATCGGTCATGATCCGGCCTCAGAAGTCTATGTCAGCCACAAACGACGCGCCTGCCAGCAGGTCGGCATTGACTCCACCGCTTATGACTTGCCGAGCACCACAACGCAAACTGAGCTTATTTCACTGATCGACAAACTCAATGCCGACAGCAATATTGATGGCATTCTTGTCCAGCTGCCGTTGCCCGACCACCTGGACGCCAACCCGATTCTGGAGCGTATCCGCCCGGACAAGGATGTTGACGGCTTCCACCCCTACAACCTGGGTCGCCTGGCACAGCGAATGCCCGTACTTCGCCCCTGCACCCCCAAAGGCGTCATCACACTGCTTGAATCTACCGGGGTGCCGATTCGCGGCCTGGACGCCTGCGTTGTTGGCGCATCCAACATTGTTGGCCGCCCGATGAGCCTTGAGCTACTGCTGGCCGGCTGCACGGTTACTACAACCCATCGCTTCACTCAGAATCTGGCAGAAAAAGTCGGACGCGCCGACATTATTGTGGTGGGGGTCGGCATCCCCGGCCTCGTTAAGGGCGAATGGATCAAGCCTGGCGCTATCATCATTGATGTGGGCATTAACCGGCTCAGTGACGGCCGCCTTGTCGGCGACGTAGAGTTCGACATCGCAGCAGAACGCGCGGGCTGGATCACCCCTGTACCCGGAGGCGTCGGCCCCATGACGGTCGCCACGCTCATGGAAAACACGCTCTATGCGGCTAATGAACTGCACGACTAACACGCCCGGATAAAGCCGCAAACCTTCACACCGCGCGCCCAAAAGACCGTGGCGCCCGACCTGAAGACATCCGCCAAATCCCATAAAAAAAGCTGCCTTGCGGCAGCTTTTCATGAACCCTGATTATTCAGCGGTCAAGCCCGACTATTGCTCACGACGCCAGGTCGTCCCCTCACGGGAATCATCCAGCACAACCCCCTGCGCTTTCAGCTCATCGCGGATGGCATCAGCTGCGGCAAAGTCTCGCGCCTTCTTCGCAGCGGCGCGCTGCTCGATCAGCGCCTCGATCTCGACCGCACCCAGGCCATCGTCAGCAGCGCCTCCGCCTTGCAGATAGGCTTCAGGGTCCTGCTGAAGCAGCCCCAGCACTGCGGCTAAACGCCGCAACTGACCAGCCAGCCTTGCGGCCTGATCCGGATCATCGCCTTTAAGACGGTTGATTTCGCGCGCCATATCAAACAAGACCGCAACAGCGCCAGCCGTATTAAAGTCATCGCACATCGCACGATGAAACCGCTCATCAAATTCGTTATCCGTAACCGCCGTGTCAATAACCGGCACACCACGCAGGGCATGATAAAACCGATCCAGCGCGCCCCGCGCCTCTTTCAGGCTCTCTTCGGAATAATCGATCTGACTGCGATAGTGGCCCATGGTGAGAAAATAACGCACAACTTCGGCGTCATAATTGTCCAGGATCTCGCGAATAGTAAAAAAGTTGCCCAGCGACTTGGACATCTTTTCTTTATTAACCCGAACAGCGCCGGCATGCATCCAGGTGTTAACAAACTTAACGCCATTCGCCGCTTCCGACTGCGCGATCTCATTTTCATGATGCGGAAACGGCAGGTCAGGTCCGCCGCCATGTATATCGAAGGTATCACCCAGACAGCACTTGGACATGGCCGAGCACTCGATATGCCAACCCGGACGACCGGCACCCCAGGGCGAATGCCAACTGACTTCGCCCGCTTTAGCGGCCTTCCACAACACGAAATCGAAGGGGTTTTCCTTGCTCTGATTCACTTCCACCCGGGAGCCCGCCTGCATATCCTCCAGCACGCGATTGGTCAGCTGACCGTAATTCTCAAAACGCGCCACCCGGTAATACACATCACCGTTCTCGGCGGCATAGGCATAGCCTTTCTCGATCAGCGTTTCCACCATGGCGATGATCTGATCCATGTGCGCCGTGGCGCGTGGTTCCTGATCCGGCGACACCACCCCCAAACGCGCTTCATCTTCGTGCATTGCGGCGATAAAGCGCTCGGTCAGCGCCTCACAGCTTTCGCCATTTTCACCGGCACGACGAATAATTTTATCGTCAACGTCGGTTATATTGCGCACATACTCCACCTCATAACCTGCCGCACGCAGATAACGGGTAATCACATCAAACGCGACCAACACCCGGGCATGCCCCAGATGGCAATAATCGTAGACCGTCATCCCGCAGACATAGATGCGAATTTTACCGGCCTCGATAGGCTCAAAGATCTCTTTGGCGCGGGACAACGTGTTATATATCTGAAGTGTTCTCATCAATCCTTCTCTGGGCCGGTGACGCTGAACACCCCGGCCCTTCAATGCTTGTCATGAACCCCTACGATGCAGGAATACGCGTATTACTTAAATGAAGCGCCACTCAGCCCGATGGTTTTATTAAAAACCAGCCCGCCCGACCGACACTCGTGGCGGTCAGCGACAAAATAGCCTTCACGCTCGAACTGAAACACCTGTTCGGGCTGGACCTGGGCCAGCGCAGGTTCAACCCAACAGTTCTCCAGCACCTGGTAGGAATCCTGACTGACATACTGAAGGAAATCTTCCTCACCCTTGTCCGGAGACTCATGGCTGAACAGCCGGTCATACAGACGCACTGTAGCGGGCACACCTTCGCTGGCAGAGACCCAGTGAATGACGCCGCGCGGCTTAACCCCCTCCGGTGGATTTTCACCCACGGTACCCGGCACCAGCGTCGCCCGCACCTCAACGATGTTACCGTCAGCATCCTTAATGACTTCATCAGCCCGGATCACGTAGGCGCTACGCAAGCGCACATATTCACCGATGACCAGTCGCTTGAATTTCTTACGCGACAAGCTGGTATCTTCGCTAAAGTCGGCCCTGTCGATATAAATTTCACGGGTGAACGGTAACTGGCGGCTGCCGATATCCTTGGCCGGGTGCAGCGGCGCAAGCATGTTATCCACCACGCCCTCCTCCTGATTGGTGATAACCAGTTTCAGCGGATCGAGGACACACATCGCCCGCGGCGCACTGTCATTCAGGTCTTCACGAATAAAAAACTCCAGCTGCGCCATATCCACGACCCCATCGGTCTTTGCAACCGCAAGACTATTGCAGAAGTTGCGAATCGCACGCGGGCTGTAGCCGCGCCGACGCATCCCGGCAATCGTGGGCATGCGCGGATCATCCCAGCCGCTGACAATCTGCTGGTCAACCAGTTGTTTCAGCTTGCGCTTACTGGTCACCGTGTAGTTGATATTCAACCGACCGAACTCATACTGCGCCGGACGCGACGGTACCGGCAGGTTTTCGAGGAACCATTCATACAGAGGACGATGATCGGCAAACTCCAGCGTACAGACCGAATGGGTAACGCCTTCAATCGCATCTTCCTGCCCGTGGGCAAAATCGTAACTGGGATAGATACACCAGGCATCGCCGGTCTGATGGTGCGACTGCTTGCGGATCCGGTACAGAATCGGATCGCGCAGATTCATATTCGGCGACGCCATATCGATTCTGGCGCGCAGTACGCGAGCACCTTCGTCAAACTCGCCTTGCTTCATCCGTTCCAGCAGATCCAGGTTCTCTTCAACCGAACGATCACTGAACGGGCTGATGCGGCCGGGCTTGGTCGCCCAGCCCCGGTATTCGCTGGCCTGCTCGGCATTCAGATCGCACACATACGCTTTACCGTTGCGGATCAGGTGCTGCGCCCAGGCGTAGAACTGATCGAAGTAACTGGACGCGTAACGCACCTCCCCGCCCCACTCAAAGCCCAACCAGCGCACATCATCCTGGATAGCGTCGATATATTCCTGATCCTCTTTGGCCGGATTGGTATCGTCAAAGCGCAGATTACAGGTGCCGCCGTATCGCTGTGCAAGCCCGAAGTTCAGACAAATGGATTTAGCATGCCCCACATGCAGATAGCCATTAGGCTCGGGGGGGAAACGGGTGACAACACTGCTCAGCTTACCGCTCGCCAAGTCTGCGTCGATAATCTGAGTGATAAAATTAGAGGGTAAGCCATTCTCGCTGTTATTTACGTCGCTGCTACTCATGCTGCTACTCATAGTGCCTTCTAAATCTGTCGCCTGCCGATCTGATTATCCACAGAGGATCTATTATGGAGCCAAGCGCGCAATTATACGCTTGATATCCGACGATAATAAATGCAATAGCCGTATGTTTCCTGTCATTGTGATTGCATCCGGCACTTACCTACCTATAATTTGTCGCACTTGTATGCAGCGCTTGCCCGCCCAAGCCGGTAGTCGCCATCCATTTACCTTCTGCCTGAGATAAAATTAACCGTGAAAAAACTTCTGCAAATATTCAGCATTTTTCTTCTGGCCTACACTCCCCTGAGCCAGGCCAGCACTGAAGCCCCGCGTGTTACGCTACACACCTCAGAAGGCGACATCGTTCTGGAGCTAAACCCTGACAAAGCACCACAAACAGTGGCTAATTTCCTGCGCTACGTCGACAGCGGTTTCTACACCGGCCTGATCTTCCACCGCGTCATCCGCGATTTTATGATTCAGGGTGGCGGTTTTACGGAGCAGATGAGCAAAAAACCCACCGAAGCCCCCATTCAAAACGAAGCGGATAACGGCCTGCAAAACCTGATCGGAACAATTGCCATGGCTCGCACCCGCGACCCGCACAGCGCAACCGCCCAGTTCTTTATCAACACCAAGAATAACGACTTCCTCAACCACACGGCAAAGAACGCCCAAGGCTGGGGCTACACCGTTTTTGGCAAAGTTATTAGCGGACTGGATGTCATGAACCGCATCAACAACGTCGCAACCACTACTCGCAGCGGGTACCGCGATGTTCCGCAAAAGCCGGTACTCATCCAATCGGCCGAAAAGCTTTAATCGGCACTATTTCGCGCTAACCTTCAGTCTTAAAACGAGCCAATGCAGCGATAGCGTTGCATTGGCCACTTGCCGCTTTATAATCCCTTAGTTTTGGCTAACCAATAAACCGTCACTGCTCGCGCACATCTCCATCAACGCCGCGTGACCGTATCAGGAATAAAATCATGATCATCCTTCACACCAATTTCGGCGACATCAAGATTGAACTCGACGCAGAAAAGGCGCCAAAAACTGCAGCCAATTTCGAGCAGTACGTCAGCAGCGGCTTCTACGATGGTGTGATTTTTCACCGCGTCATCAATGGCTTTATGCTGCAGGGCGGCGGCTTCGAGCCCGGCATGTCGCAAAAAGAGACCAACGCCAACATTGAGAACGAAGCCGACAACGGGCTGAGCAACCTGACAGGCACGCTGGCCATGGCACGCACCATGGACCCGCACAGCGCATCCGCTCAGTTCTTTATCAACGTCAACGACAACACGTTCCTGGACCACAGCGCCAAGACGACTGAAGGCTGGGGATACGCCGTATTCGGCAAGGTCGTCGATGGTATGGACGTGGTTAACAAAATCAAAGCCGTTGCGACAACCAGCCGCGCCGGGCACCAGGACGTCCCTGTTGATGATGTGATCATCACCTCAGCAGAAATCGTCGGCTAAGCACGAACGACCAGCACCGTGTCGATACTTTTTATTTCTGATCTGCACCTGCAGGCCTCTCGCCCGGACATCACCCGGGCGTTTGTGCTTTTCCTGCAGCAACGGGCCAGCAAGGCCGAAGCGCTGTACATACTCGGTGATTTTTTTGAAGCCTGGATCGGCGACGATTATCGAGACAGTTTGACCGATGAGATCAGCGCGGCGCTGAAAGACCTCGCGTCCAAAGGTGTTGCGATCTATATCCAGCACGGCAACCGGGACTTTCTGCTTGGAAGCCAGTTTTGCGCGGCCTGTGACGCCACACTGCTGCCGGAACAGGTGATTATCACCCCCTACGGCTACCCTGTTCTGTTAATGCACGGCGACACACTCTGCACCCGCGACAGCGACTATCAAGCTTTTCGCCAAGTGGTACGAGCATCAGCATGGCAAGCCGATTTTCTAAGTAAAACACTCACGCAGCGACTGGAAATCGCCCGACAGCTGCGCCAGCAAAGCCAAACTGATGCGGCCATGAAAGACAACAGCATCATGGATGTCACCGCCGATGAAGTCAGCAAGCAACTATGCGACTACGGCGTCCCGCTACTGATTCACGGCCATACTCATCGTCCGGCACTGCACTCCGAGCAGACATCCCACCACCAACCCGCCTTACGTGCGGTACTCGGCGACTGGGACCAGCAAGGCTGGTATCTGCAGCTTTCAACGCACAACCTGCAGCTTGTGCCGTTCAGCATCGCTGCACCCGATTTTGATCAGGCCGAACATGGCGATAGTGTTTTATCTTCGTCGACGTTATTCTGTAGCTCAGACTGCTAAACCCTAACAACGTAAGCCAGCGACCAGTTTGCAGGCACGGCTTGTCAACAGGATTGTTTTTCTATGGCATCACACAAAGCTCTCAACCCCAAAGAGATCATCAACGGCATCGACGATTTGCTGTCGCTTCCCGATGTCGTATTGCGCGCCAACGAACTGCTGGATTCAGACGCCGCTTCGGCGCAGGAGATCGGCAGCGTCATCAGCCTGGATCCGGGGCTGTCTGCGCGCTTGCTCAAGCTGGTTAACAGCGCTTTTTATGGCTTCCCCGGCCAGATAGACACGATCTCCCGCGCGGTCACCATGATTGGCACCAATGAGCTGCAGTCTCTGATTCTCGCCACTACCGCAACCAACACCTTCAACAATATTGCTGCCGAACATGTTGATATGAACTCTTTCTGGCACCGTAGTGTTTTTTGCGGGTTACTGGCCAAGAAAATCTATTCGCGTAACAATAAGTCCAAAGGCGAAGCGCTGTTCCTGATCGGCCTGCTACACGATATCGGCAAGTTGATTCTGTTCGCTCAGCGGCCCGTCGAAGCGGCAGCCATAATCAGCAGCGCCGCTAACAGCCAGCGTACTCTTGCTGACATTGAAAATGAAATCTTAGGCTTTCCAACCGCGCACCTCGGAGCAGAGCTGCTTAAATCCTGGCGCCTTCCCGAGCCTTTGTGGGTCGCTATTCGCCACCAGCACCGTCCAACCAGTGCGCTGGAATTTGAAAAAGAGGCGCGCGCACTCAATCTGGCCATCGCCATCAGCAACGCTTTTGAGCCCAGCCTGAAGTCACAACAACCCCTCGATACCGACGCTATCGAACTTGATCAGGAAAGCGTTGCCTGCTTTGACCTCGACCAGGACGCGCTCTGCGACATCGTACTGGATGCCTCCCTGGAAAGCTTTGACACCCTGACTATCATCAATCCCGCCGCAACAACGATCTATTGAAACGCCAAACAGTCCGCCCCAAGAAAACGCGGCGCCAGCCGCGTATTCAATGAGAAACCGGGGCTTGTGCAGGCCGAGTGTAACGACAAAGGGACGGAAGTCAGGCCTCGGAAGCCGGCACACCACGGTGAAAACGAAATTCACGATCGGGGGCCAGGATCGGCGCAGCCTCAACCTCCCCCAGTTCAGCAATGCTGACTCTCGATGGGTTCCGGAGCATAACATTGCGCCAATGACAGATAGTCCTGGTAGCGGCGCGCTTCGGACTTAAGTAACGATAAATACAATGCCTGCAACTCCGCATCCAGAAACGGTCAATCTTCGCACTCTACCCCGCGCTTCTCCATGATCGCCAGCACCTGGGTAAAAGTGCAGCAACTCTTCACGCGCAAGGCGCGCCATCTTTACCAGCAACTCGGGGCATTCTCAATATTTATGGATCAAGCTCATCGCGGTGCTAGCGGCCTTCTTCTCACAGTTGAGGTGATCGATCAGCAGAATATCCTGATTGACCAGGGCCGCTTCGATCCAGCCTTCCGGGGTTTCACAGACCAGAAACTGGCGAACCTCTTCAAGCGCGTCCATCGGCCCCTCAGATCCGCAAGGCGGAGGATTATACCCAAAGGCAACGATAACGGCTGCGATTCTGAACAAGGGTTTTTCTGAACAAGGGTTTTAGAGGTGATAGGCCTGAATTAACGACTGATCGCGATCAAGACAGCTCAAACGGAACCTGGTCATTCCCTTGGATTGTATTCAATTAATACCAAAGTCTGCCGATTTCACCTTGCTCTGAGCCGCTTTACCGGTAGAATTGTCGACAATCTTAGTAAGATGATCATTAGTCTTGCAGGAAATAGCAGTCGCAGCACTTGGTGAAATCCAGATGCAGACCGACAAGAGAATCACTCGAAGGAATAGCGGTTCGCTTAGCTGATGACTGACAAGCAAATCGAGCAACTGCGACATAGAGCGAAAGCTCGAGCAATTAAGGTCGTAGATTCGGAAACGTCCCATCGGCGTGAGGAATAAAGAATGACAAGCCCTATCGATTTCGATCCATCCAGTTCTGTAAGAACACTCCCCGGAACATCCCACAGCTACCATAGCCTTCCAGATACCGCAGAGCAGTTCGGTATCAATCTTGATGAGCTACCTTTCTCTTTACGCCCAATTCTTGAAGGCATTGCCCGTAATGTGGGTCAAAATGGCGTAACCGCTGAACAGGTTAAGGCACTAGGAGGCTGGGCAGAACATCAGGGTAAAGATCCGATCGAAATTCCTTTCACCGCCGGTCGCGTTATTATGCATGACCTGAGTGGTACACCTGCTATTGTCGATTTTGCCGCGATGCGCTCTGCTGTTCAGCGTATGGATCTGGACCCAGCGATTATTGAGCCTTTGGTACGTGCTGATCTGGTTATCGACCATACGGTTACCATGGACAACACCGGCAGCCCCGCTTCTCTTAGAATCAATGGTGAGCTGGAAGCCCAAAGGAACCAAGAGCGTTACGCCTTCCTGAAATGGGGCGCGCAGGCATTTGACACCATCCGCATCATCCCACCGCAGACCGGTATCGTGCACCAGGTTAACCTGGAATATCTGGCACAAGGCTATCTCGACATTAAAGGTCTGATGGTACCGGATACCCTGATTGGTATGGACAGCCATACGCCAATGGCTAACGCGTTGGGTATTGTTGGCTGGGGTGTGGGCGGTATTGAAGCCGGTGCATCCATGCTGGGACAGCCTATGCAGATGCTGGCGCCCGAAGTAGTCGGTGTTGAGCTGACAGGCGCCCTGCGAGAGGGTGTGACGGCTACCGACCTGGTACTGACCATCACCGAAATGCTGCGTAATTTCCCAGGCGGCGTTGTCGGTAAGTTTGTTGAATACGTCGGTGAAGGTTGTGCCAACCTGTCCCTGCCAGACCGTGCGACCATCGCCAACATGTCGCCTGAATATGGCGCAACCATGGGCTTTTTCCCATTCGACGAAATTTCTGCTGACTATATGCGTGCGACCGGCCGGGATGGTGATCTGCCACTGGAATTCTATAAAGCACAGAATATGGCGTGGAAACAGGGTCAGGCACTGCCTCGCTATACCGATCTGCTTACGCTTGATCTGTCCACTGTCGAGCCTTCCGTGGCGGGTCCAAAACGTCCACAGGACAGACTGCCACTGGCTGAGATTGGCAACGTATTCAAAAAAGCGGCGGCTGAAGGTGATCGCAACCCCGAAGTTGTAAAAGTTACGCCGATGAAGGCAGACGATGCCGGTATTTTCGTACCGCAGCCTGAACGAGAATTAAAAGACGGCGATATTGTGATCGCGGCGATTACCGCTTGTACCAATACCTCTAACCCAGGTCTGTTAATTGCGGCTGGCTTACTGGCTAAGAAAGCCAACGAACTTGGCATGAAAGTACCTGCTGGTGTTAAAACATCCTTAGCCCCCGGGTCACCGGTTGCCACCGACTTCCTGACCAAAGCAGGACTACAGCAGCATCTGGATGCACTGGGCTTTAATACGGCCGGTTACGGTTGTACAACCTGTGTAGGTAACTCAGGTCCTCTGGCACCTAGCATCGAAGAAGCGCTGCAAAACCACGACATTATCGCGGCATCTGTTCTGTCCGGTAACCGCAACTTTGAAGGCCGTGTTCACCCGGATGTTGATACTAACTTCCTGATGTCACCACCGCTGGTGGTTGCGATGGCTCTGGCAGGCAACGTTAATATCGATGTGACCACGCAACCCATTGGTCAGGATGCACAAGGTAACGACGTATACCTGAAAGATATCTGGCCAAGCAATGCTGAAATTTCTCAGACGATGCTTGAGTGCATGAATCCAAAAGCGTTCCGTGAAACCTATGAAAACGCGCTGGATGGCCCGGATACCTGGCAGAACCTGGAATCCCCTACGGGCCCTGTTTATGACTGGGCTGCGGATTCTACCTACATTCAGGAGATCTCTTTCTTCGACGGTTTCTCACTGGAGACGCCAACGGATTCATTAAACAACATCTCAGCAGCACGCATGTTGGTGATGTGTGACGACAACACCACCACCGACCATATCTCACCGGTCAGCCGTATTCGCCCAGATTCACCTCCAGGTGAATACCTGAGCTCACAAGGCGTTGCAGACGAAGATATGACATCGCTGGGTGCGCGCCGCGGTAACCACCATGTCATGCTGCGCAGTATTTTCGGTAACGTCAAAGCCAGAAACCTGCTGCTACCGGGCACTACAGGTGCGGTCACGAATTATTTCTCGTCTGACAGCGCACCTGCGCAAATGTCTATTTACGATGCGGCAGAGCGCTATCGTAGTGAAGGCACATCGACTGTTGTGTTTGGCGGCAAGCTGTATGGCACCGGTTCATCACGCGACTGGGCTGCGAAAGGCCCTGCTCTGCTGGGTGTTAAAGCGATTATCGCGGAGAGCTTTGAGCGTATTCACAAAT
>JBFGYY010000053.1:0-11279 GCA_041587095.1 Motiliproteus sp.
ACGGGCTCTGCTCGGCAACGCGCTCGGCCATTGCCAGCGCAGCTTCCAACGCCTGCCCCTTGGGCACTAATTCTTCGATCAGACCGATCTCCAGTGCCTTGTCAGCCTTGATACGCTCACCACAAAGAATAAGGCGTTTGGCCCAAGCCATACTGGTCAGATTAAGCAGGTTCTGGGTCCCGCCTGCACAGGGCAACAGACCGACCTTGGCTTCTGGCAGGGCCATCTGAGCCTGCTCTTCGGCAATACGGATATCGCAGGCCAGCGCCACTTCGAGACCACCACCCATGGCGAAACCGTTAATGGCGGCAATCGAAACACCGCGAAACTGGCTCAGGGCCTCAAAGGCTTCGCCAAAGTAGCGCGCCATATTTCGTGCGACGCCGAAATCGCCATCGGCAAACAGATTCAGGTCAGCCCCGGCAGAGAAGAACTTCTCCCCCTGGCCGGTAATAACCAGCGCGTAGATGCTGCGGTCCTGATTCAGCTCGGCAACGGTGCTCTTCAGTGCATTAAGACTCGCTTCGGTCCAGGTGTTGGCCGGCGGGTTGTTCATCGTGATCAGGGCCGTGTGGCCCCGCTTTTCAACAAGAATGCTTTGACTCATCAATACTGTCCTCTAGGTCACCGATGCAGTCTTGCACCGGTCAACGTCTGACTTTAGGCGGGCCTTTGTCCGGCCCGTACAGGGAGCACGGTTTGTTTACAGTACCGCTGCCGAATCTTCCAGCAACAAGCGACGCGCGATAATCACCCGCATAATTTCGTTGGTCCCTTCCAGAATCTGGTGCACACGGTTATCGCGCACATGGCGCTCCAGCGGGTACTCTTTGATATAACCGTTACCGCCATGGATCTGCAACGCCGCATCGCAGACCTGATAACCCACATCTGTCGCAAAGCGCTTGGCCATGGCACAGTAAGTGGTTTTATCCGGATCATTGTTATCCAGCTTGAACGCCGCCAATCGAATCATCTGCCGCGCAGCCACCAGCTCTGTCGCCATATCCGCCAATTTGAACTGCAACCCCTGAAACTGTGCCAGCTGTTTGCCAAACTGCTTACGCTCCTGCATGTACGCAGCAGCGCTGTTCAGGGCCTGCTGCGCCGTGCCGACCGAACAGGTAGCGATATTGATACGTCCGCCATCGAGCCCCTTCATGGCGATTTTGAAACCGTCCCCCTCGTTGCCCAGCAGGCAATCGGCGGGAATACGCACGTCATCGAAAGTGATCATGCGGGTCGGCTGGCTGTTCCAGCCCATTTTGTCTTCTTTACGGCCATAACTGATACCGGCCAGGGTAGCGTCCACAGCGAATGCAGAAATACCTTTCGGCCCCTCGGTACCGGTACGTGCCATCACCACCAGCACGTCGGTTTCACCGGCACCGGAGATAAAGCATTTACTGCCATTCAACACGTATTCGTCGCCGTCCCGGCGCGCCGAGGTTTTCAACGACGCAGCATCGGAGCCGGCGTTCGGCTCAGTCAGGCAGTAAGACGCCAGCTGCTCGCCCATCACCAGACTCGGGCACCATTTATCGATCATCACGCTGTTGCCAAACTCCCCGATCATCCAGGTGGCCATGTTGTGGATGGTGATAAACGCGGTTGTGGAGGTACAGCCCATCGCGAGCTGCTCAAAGATAATATGCGCATCGAGGCGCGAAAGCCCCATGCCACCGGCCGCCTCCGGTGTATAGATACCACAAAAACCCAACTCGCCAGCCTTGGCGATCACGTCTTTGGGGAAGGTCTGGTTCTGATCCCACTCGGCGGCGTTAGGTGCCAGCTCCTGGTCGGAAAATGCCCTGGCCGCATCGGCAAAGGCGATCTGGTCTTCAGTCAGATTAAAATCCATAGGCTTGCTCTCAATCAGGCAGGGTCAGTGCGCCGACCCCTGACTTGTCAGAACATTGCAGCTGTTACTGCTTATCAGCAGGCAACGTCCCGTTCTATCAATCTGTTATTAAAAGGGGCAACCCGATCCGCTGCCCCTTTGGTTGGCCGTGTTACTTCAGGTTGATGGTCATGTTCAGGCCGGTGTTGATATCATCCTCAAACCAGCGCGCAGTAACGGTTTTGGTTTCTGTGTAGAAACGGATCGCCTGCTTGCCGTAGGCGTGCTGATCGCCATAAAACGACTTTCTCCAGCCGGTGAACGAGAAAAACGGCAGCGGCACCGGCACCGGCACGTTGATGCCCACCTGACCGACTTTGATTTCGTGTTGATACTTGCGTGCCGCAGCACCCGAGGCCGTAAATATCGATGTGCCGTTACCGTATGGGTTGTTGTTGACCAGTTCGATCGCTTCTTCCAGCGTATCCGCCTCGATACAGCACAATACCGGCCCGAAGATCTCTTCGGTATAAATGCTCATATCGGTGCTCACTTTGCTGAACAGCGTGGGCCCAACCCAGTTGCCATCGGGAAAACCTTCTACGCGGCAGTCAGAACCGTCCAGCAGACACTCTGCGCCTTCGCGCTTGCCCGCTTCGATAAAGCTCAGGATGCGGTCTTTGGCTTGCGGATTGATCTGCGGGCCGTAGGCCGCTTCCGGATCATCCCAGGCACCTGGGCGAACCTTCGCCAATGCATCACGCAGTTCGGGAATCCACTTGCGGGACTCACCGACAAACACCGCGACAGAAATCGCCATACAGCGCTGACCGCCAGCGCCCACTGAGGCACCGACCAGGTTGTTGATCAACTGATTCTTCTGCGCGTCGGGCATGATAACCATGTGGTTTTTAGCACCGGCAAACGCCTGCACGCGCTTCAGATGGTCACTACCGGTCTTGTAGATATGCTCCGCAACAGCCACCGATCCGACAAAAGAGATCGCCTGAGTGTCGGGATGGGTCAGCAAAGTGTCCACCTGCTCTTTGGAGCCGTGAACCACCTGCAATACACCTTCCGGGGCACCCGCTTCAACAAACAGCTCAACCAGCCGTGTTGGCGTCTTCGGGTCCTGCTCGGAGGGCTTCAGAATAAAGGTATTACCGCACGCGATGGCCATGGGGAACATCCATAGCGGGATCATGGCCGGGAAGTTAAAAGGCGTAATACCGACACACACACCCAGTGGCTGGGTATAGCTGTAGCTGTCGATCTTGCGCGCCACGTTTTCAACCGTTTCACCCATGGACAGGCTGGCAACGTTGCAGGCATGTTCGACCACTTCGATACCGCGCCAGACATCACCTTTGGCATCCTCAAACGTCTTACCGGTCTCTTCAGACAGAATGGTCGCAATCTCATCGTGATGCTCTTTGAGCAGCGCCTGGTAACGCAACATTACGCGAGCGCGATCGGAAATAGGCACTTCCTTCCAGGTTTCAAACGCTTGCTTGGCACTGCTGATCGCCGCGTCCATTTCTGCCGGTGTGGCACAGGGCACCTGGGCAATGACTTCCTGGGTCGCGGGATTAGTCACGGGGATCCACTGTTCGGTCTGACTCTGGACGAATTGACCACCGATAAAGAGAGGAATCTGCTGCGTCATGCTGTTCACCTTCCAGTTCACGTTAAGCGAGTTATTGTTCTAATGGCCGTACCAACAAATCGGCATTGATTCATTTAAGCACAGCAATACTGGCTTTAATATTGATAAAGTTGCGCAAAAGATGGACTATGTTGTCATTAGCACTCACGCTCCCATCAACGTCAGACCTTGGTATGAGTCGTCCTTCAAGCTGGCCGCTGCCACCCAATAGTAGTCGATTTGTGCTGCCGCGCAATTTGCTGCGCCAGCTCACGGAGAACCCCCTGACCCGGGATCTCTACCCACTCGGTATCGGCCACTACCGACGCGCTCAGGGCCATCAGATGATGCGCGACCGCCATGACGACTACCTGCTGATCTATTGCATCGATGGCCAGGGGACGCTGAATTGCGCCGCCCAGAGCTTTAGTATCGGCGCCGGGGCACTGGTGCTGTTACCAAAGGGCTGCCCCCATCAGTACAGTGCCGACGCTTCAAACCCCTGGACGATTTACTGGGTACACTTCGAAGGGGAGCAGGCGCAGGCGTTCAGCGACAATACCGGGCTAAGCCGTCAGGAGCCGGTTTTGAATATCGGGCTGCAACCGCGCCTGATAAACGATCTGGAGCAACTCCTGCAGGTACGCCAGAGCGGTTATCAGCTGCGTCCGTTTATCCATGCTGCCAACCAGCTACGCCAGATGCTCAGTTCACTGGCTTTGATCCAGCCCCACAGCACCAGTCGCGGCAGCCTCGATCTTGAACAGGTTCATGCCCTGATGCAGAGCCATATTCACGAGCAGCTCAACCTGGAAACACTGGCCCGCAGTGTCAATTTATCCAAGTTCCATTTCGCCAAAAAATACCGCGAGCTGACCGGCACCACGGCGATCAACCATTTTATCAACCTGAAAATCGAGCACGCCTGTCAATTGCTCGATATCGGGCAGAAGAGCATCAGTGAAATCAGTTATGCCCTCGGTTACGAAGACACCTACTATTTTTCGCGGTTATTCAAGAAAGTGATGGGCATCGCACCAACGCAGTACCGCAAGCTCCGGCTCGGCTCCTGGCCGAACAGGAGCCCCTAACGGCCCACAGGTATTGATAGCGGTTGGGGAATTGCCGAACCGGCAGCCGGTTTATTGACGATCATCTTCGCAGTTGCGCGGTGGAATGCCGTTCTCCTGGGCATACCGTACGGCGGAAGCTTCGATCATCGGCCGTACCAGTGCACGATCTGCCGCGATCCAATCGGTCAATTCATTCCACTGCTTGCCATCCCACTGAGAAAACTTTACCGCACCGCCGCCTTCGTGATCGGAACAGGACAGTTTCAGCGGCTGGGCAAGACCGGCAAAACCCAGCTCAGCGATGCGTTCGGCGTTCAGGTCCAGATTTTCAAATCCCCAGCGTATCTCTTCGCCGCTCAGTGTCCGTGCACCGAAGCGTGCCTGAGCTCGCCGCACGCCTTCCACCGACAGCATCGCCATGATCAGGCCGCGGTTGTAATACACGCTACCGATACGGGAGGTGTCGGACAAATCGCCAAGCTCTTTATCATAGACATGACGGCGCAGGTCTTCATGAACCGGAAAATGATCGCCGCCAGGGTGAAATCCTGCCGCGATAAAACCTTTAGCCGCGTCCCCGGCCGGTTCGACATCCTCTTCCGCGCCGGAGAACCAGACCCCGATCATGCGTTCGCGCGGAAAACTGACTTTCTGTGCCATCTTAAGGGCGGTCGGATTCATAACTCCCCAGCCGCGCAGAATGACCCAGTCCGGCTGTAACCGGCGGATTTTCAGCCACTGTGAATGCTGCTCGATCCCCGGATGCGGCACTTCAATATGCACCACCCTGAAACCGTAAATTTCTGCCTGCTTATCCAGGATCGGCACCGTCTCGCGCCCGTAGCCGGAGCCATGATGCAGATTCACGATCACCTTGTCCCTGAGCGCATTCATACCGCCTTCTTGCTGACCGATAAAACGAATCTTGGCGCTATTCTGACTCCAGTAGGTGGTGATCAGGGGGAAGGTATACGGAAAGAAGCGCCCGTCGGCACTGTCGGTGCGGCCGTAACCGATGGACAATAACGGGATACGATCCTCGCGGGAACGCTCGATCAGCGCGTAGGTCGCCCCCGTACTCACAAACTGAAACAGCGCCGCTCCTTTCGGGCCACGTTTCTTTAATTTTTCATAGCAGGCAACCGCCTGTGGCGTGCGGTATTCCGTTTCGCACTCTTCCCAGCTCAGCCTGACCCCACCAATCCCGCCGTCACGCTCATTGATCAATGAAAAGTAATCCACCATCGCACCAAAGAGCGCCTGCCCACCGGCACCGTAATGACCAACCCGATACCCGGTAACCGGTATAAACTGTTCTTGTACCGTGGCTTGCGGGGCATCCCCTGTCGCCGTTGATGACGCGGCGGCCACCACGCCCTGCCACCCCAGAACGCCTATCAGAACCGGTAACACCCAAGACCTGAATCGCAGCATTGCTGACTCCTTCCACTGCTGAATTTAATTTTTATTAACCGTGCTGTGCACAACATTACCCTAACTCAAACAGATAAAAAATTATCCGCCACCCCGTTCATGCAACGCACAAGCTGGTAAAAACTATAGCAATACCTTGCAGCCATATCGGTTGTTTATGCAATTTATGAGTTTACCTTCGCGTAAACTGCTACTACTCTTGCCATGATTTATCTGCTATTAACGCATTATTCCACCGCAATAAACCGCAATAAAAAGGCAACCAGCACCGACATGAGTCGCACCTATTCCATTAGTGACCTGGCCAAAGAGTTTGAGATCACAACCCGCAGCATTCGCTTCTATGAAGACCAAGGACTGATTGCACCGGCACGTAACGGACAAACCCGCATCTATAGTCACCGCGACGTTGTGCGGTTAAAACTCATTCTACGCGGCAAGCGTCTGGGATTTTCACTGGCTGAAATCAGCGAATTATTCGCTCTTTATGATGCGGGGCCGACCAGCAGCGAGGCTCAACTACAGCGCATGCTGCTGATCATCAAACAGAAAAATGAAGACCTGGAGCAGCAGGTCAGGGATATCGCCGCCGTGAAACTGGAGCTCGAAATAGCCACCCAACGCTGCCAAAAAGCCTTACGCGAATTGGCCGCCAAAGATTAAGGTCAGGTGTAAGCCTCTTATCAGACGCTTATCGCCTCGATACGGGGTTCTCAAAAGCAGCAGCCGATTACAATTCGATACATTCGCGTAATAGTTTTGCAGAACCACCCGTTTACCCTTGCACCGAGAATAGCGGCCCTACAGGTTCATTTACGGCAGTAATGTGCGGCATAAGATTTGAGACCACTCAACATCGCAGACAATAAGAACAACTGATCATCAAGGATACTGACAATGACTAGTACGCAAGCCAGCTACACCAGCAGTACCAGCGACAAGCCCCTGCTGGGGATGACCATCGGCGATCTCTTCGATCAGACGGCATCTCGCTTCCCGGACAATGAAGCTTTGGTTGCGCGTCATCAGGGGATCCGTTGGACCTATAGCGAGCTGTACCAGCAGGTCGAAAATTGCGCCCGCGCACTGATGGCCATTGGTGCCGAAAAAGGCCAGCGCATCGGTATCTGGTCGCCAAACAATGCCCAATGGTGTATTGCCCAGTTCGCCACCGCCAAGATCGGCGCTATTCTGGTCAACATCAACCCGGCGTATCGCTTGCATGAACTTGAATACGCCCTGAACCAGTCGGAATGTTCCATCATCATCGCGGCCGACAGTTTCAAGTCCTCCAATTACAGCCAGATGCTTTACGAGCTGGCTCCCGAACTTAAGAGCTGCCAACCAGGCAAACTCAAGGCAGAAATGCTGCCAAACCTGAATACCGTGATCACGCTAACCGACGAACCCCGCGAAGGCATGCTGAGCTGGAATCAGCTTATCTCCTGCGCGGATGATATCGATCACGCCGCGCTGGCAACACGCCAGGCCAGCCTGCAATTTGATGAAGCCATTAACATTCAATACACCAGCGGTACCACCGGTTTTCCCAAAGGTGCGACGCTCAGTCATCACAATATTCTCAACAACGGTTTTTTTGTCGCCGAAAGCCAGGGCTTTACCGACCAGGACCGCCTGGTTATTCCCGTACCGCTTTACCACTGTTTTGGTATGGTGATGGGCAACCTGGGCTGCGTCACGCACGGGGCGACGATGATCTACCCGGATGAAGCCTTCGAGCCCGGCAATGTGCTGAAGGTCGTTGCCGAAGAGCGGGCCACGGCTCTGTATGGCGTTCCGACCATGTTTATTGCCCAACTGGAGCATCCCGACTTCGCCAGCTACGACCTCAGTTCACTGCGCACCGGCATTATGGCCGGCGCAACCTGCCCTACCGAGGTGATGAAACAGGTCATCGAGAAAATGCACATGTCGCAGGTACAGATCGCCTATGGTATGACCGAAACCAGCCCGGTGAGCACCCAGACCGGCGCTAACGATCCGATCGAAAAGCGCGTCAGCACCGTAGGACGAACCCAGCCGCATCTGGAGTCCAAGATTATCAACGCCGATGGCCAGACCGTGCCTCGTGGCGAGATCGGAGAACTCTGCACCCGCGGCTACAGCGTGATGCTGGGGTACTGGAACAACGATGAAGCGACCAAAAAGTCGATCCGTCAGGGCTGGATGCACACTGAAGACCTGGCAACCATGGATGAAGATGGCTATATCGCCATCGTCGGGCGGAGTAAAGACATGGTGATCCGCGGCGGCGAGAACGTCTATCCACGGGAGATCGAAGAGTTTCTCTATACGCATCCGGCGATCTCTGATGTGCAGGTGACCGGTGTTCCCGACCCGCGTTTCGGCGAAGAGCTGGTGGCCTGGGTCATTCTTAAAGAGGGTGAGTCACTTAGCGAAGAGGAGATCAAGGCTTTCTGCAAAGGCAAAATTTCCCACTTCAAAGTGCCCCGTTACATTAAATTCACCGACGCCTTCCCTATGACCGTCACCGGCAAGATACAAAAATTCAAAATGCGGGAAGTCAGCATTGAAGAGCTGGGACTGGCGAAAAAAGATTAATCGCCCCCCTGTCAATAGAGCGCATCCCGTTGCGCTCTACTCTACGAACCATTTAATGAAAGTGATTACCCGGGAGTCCCATGCGGCTATTTTCCACCTTGGAAAACCATTATGGCAGCCATCTGGATGGCGCTGATTTTGAGCAGATACTCCGGGACAATTTTGCAGGACCGATACGTTGCAGCGATCTTGCGCCATTGGACCAGCTCCACTTGGGGGGGCTGGAAGCCAGCGAGTCTCTGCTCCGCGCTGCCGACCTGAAACCAGACGGGCGGTTACTGGATCTCGGCTGCGGGCTTGGTGGCACGGCACGCCTGGCGGCGGAGAAATTCGGCGTCGAAGCCATTGGCCTGGATCTGACCCATGCGCTGGTTGCGGGCGCACAGCAGCTCAGCGCGGCACTCAGCACGCCGGTTAACGCCCGTTTTCTGCAGGGAAATGCTTTAGCCCTGCCCTTCCCTGATCAATATTTCGATACGGTTGTTATGCAGCACTGCCTGCTCAACCTGCCCGAACCCGAAACGGCATTGCGCGAATGCCGGCGCGTCCTGAAACCCAATGGTCAGCTGGTTCTGCACGAGGTGCTGCAAGGCCCTGGGGGGATTCCATACTACCCCGTACCCTGGGCTGCTTCTGCCGGGCAAAGTTTTCTGGTTGATCAGTCAACGTTAACCGACTGGCTCAACACCTGTGGCTTTAAAACATCCTGTGTCGATGATCTCAGTGAACAGGCACTCAATTGGCGCACCCGGCATAGCACCAGGGAGCACAAAGGCCTGCGCCCCTTTTCCGTACAACTGGTATTCGGGGATGCCTTCGGCAGCATGGCGAAGAACCTGCGTCTGAATCTTGCCGAACAACGCGTGCGGGTTATCGCACTGTATGCCATCCGCTAACAACCTAAAAAACCCCCATGACTTCATAGTGGTAGACGCTGCGCGCTATCAGGACACCCACGTCTGCTGATCAGGAATTTACGATTGCCTGCATGACGAAATCATGCCTAGAATAGGGGCAAAGCCACTCAGACGGAATAACCATGGCCAAGAACCGCGATAAGCAAACGGATGATGAGAACCAGACAGCAGAGCCTCTTACTCCTGAGCAACGCATTGAAAAACTGGAAAAACAGCGTTCCACCAATCTGGTTATTATTGGCGTGCTGTCGTTCGTGATGGTCATTCAACTGGGGCTTCTGAGCTATTCGCTGATCAGCAACAGTGCCAGCCAGGTTCCCGACAACAGCGTCGAAATTAGCGAACTGCGTGAAGATATCAGCCGAATGCAGATCGCATTTAAAAAAGCCGAATCTTTCTACCTGCAGAATCAAATCCTTGAGACCAAACTGGATCGGGCACTGAATGATGTCTCGATGAATAACTTCGCCACGCTGCGAACCCTGTTGCAGAGCCAGGAAGAAAATTATGTGCAATTTACCAAGGCCTTGCAGCTCGGCATGTATGAACTATCGCGGATGGTACGCGGGTCGCGAACCTGGTTTGAAGTCTATAAAGAAGAGCTTGATGCCATTCTCAGAGACAGCAGCCAACGGTTAAGAACCCTACAGGGTATGAAGCCAGTAACGCCACGGCCTGAATAACAGTTGAACTTGCGCTAGACCTTAACATCGATGAGCAAACGGTTTACGGCACGACAACAGGGACTAGCCCTCGCCACATAGAACACTCAGCGCCATCTCGTCCTGGACCTTGCCATCAATATCCAGATAAAGCTGGCCGCCGCTGCGCACAACACCCAATGAGAAACGGTTGCTTAATTCTTGCGCCAAGCGACTCAACACCCGATGGTCAAGCACCAGCACGGTTAAGCCTTCCAGTTTGGACAAGACGGACTCATGCTGCTTCCACCACACCGGCGTTGATGAACCGTAAGCGAACAACGTCAACCGGGGAGCCCGGCGTGAAAACCGGGTCAACCGCTCGGCATCGGGAACACCCACTTCGATCCAGTGCTGCAAGACGCCCCCCTCATCATGACGCCATAACGTCGCCTCATCCTGGCTTGAAATACCACGACCGAAGCTCAACCCCTCCTCAAAACACAGCCCGTAGGCGATCAGCCGTGCCAGCATCCGCTCAGCTTGCTCAGAAGGATGCAGAGCCACTGTCAGCGGCAAAGATTCATAACAGCAGCGATCACTATCGGATAATTCCAGGGTTACCTTAAAGGTACGCGCACCACGAGCCATCACCGATCCTCTAATCTATCTGGTCTTTGTATCAACAAGCGTTGGTTGCAGCAAAATGGCCTGTAGCCAAATGACTGGAGTCAAACATGCCTGAACCAGCTTTAGTGTGTCAAAAGAGAGGCGATTATCCCCTGTGCCCCATCAAAGTAAAGTAAAGGTGAGCCTTCGCTCCCCGGCGCCAGCACCGGGTTGTGCTAACCAGCGTCTCAAGCTCACAGCGTAGCCTTTGCAGGCAAGGGCAGTGGCGCATCGACCTTAACCGCCCGCAAGGCAAAATTACTTTCAATTTCGCGTACCATCACCAACGCCTGCATCTGCCGGACCCAATGATCGTAGGCGGTCAGATCAGCCACCAGCACCTCGAGCAGATAATCGGCTGAACCCGACACGGTATGTGCATTTACCACCGCGGGCATCTGCCGAACCACCGCTTCAAAACCATCCACAGACTCAGCACGGTGATCCTGCAGCTTGACCTGTACAAAGACCGTCATA
>JBFGYY010000054.1:0-11256 GCA_041587095.1 Motiliproteus sp.
GAGATGGTGCCGGCACCAAGAGTCGAACTCGGGACCTACTGATTACAAGTCAGTTGCTCTACCAGCTGAGCTATGCCGGCCTTGTTGGCCTCTTCAGGAGGCGCAAATATTACTCACGGCCCTTTGCCGATGCAAGCCTTTCGCACACTTTTTTTTCACTTTTTACACTATTCGCTTCACTCCCTTGCAGTGCACGGGTTAGCAAGGCCGTAAAATTACTTTTTTCCGTTTCTACATCAATAAGATAAAACTTTTTATAACGCTTTTTCTCAAAAATATCTGCCGGGTAGCCCTGAGCCACCAGCGCATCATAAAGTGCTTGCGCAGACTCCTGGCTCCGGTACAGACCAAGCGAGACATGACCTGCCAGCTCGCCTTGACGAATTCGAAAGCTTTCCAAACCATTGGATCTGAGCTTTTCCTGTAACGCTTTGACCGTCTTACTTTTGCCATTGGTTTTGATATACACCCAATAGTCTGGTGCCAATTCACGGCGACGATCCAGAATTTCGCTTCGCTCAACCCAGTCGCCCACACCTTCAGCCAGCCGCTGCGCTTGCGAGAGCGCCTCGATTGGCCCTAACTGATAACAGTAGAGCGCTGCAGGCGGCTTCTTTTTGGCCTCAGGCGCTACGGGTTCAACGTGTTTAACAGGCTTAACTGCCTTAACGCCCTCAACTGGCACAGCCTCCTTATCGGCGCCAGTCGCTGCCTCAACGCCTGGCTGCGCTCGCAACGCCGATACTGCCTGCCTCTGCACTCGCGGCTCAAGGTTCGCAACCGGCACTTCAGATAGCAGTTTCAGACCAGCAATATCGCTCGCCGCGTACAACTCACGCTGCGCCATGCGCTGGCGGCTCTCCTCTTCCTGAACAAACCAGCCATACAAAGCCACATTCAGCAGCAGTAAAATCAGCACAAACCAACGCAAGAAAAGCTCCTTCTAAGGCATGGCGACAGCCAAACCATCTAATACCAGGTCGGGGCAATACTCCCCTCTCCCCGCCCAACGCTGAAATAATTCACCATCTCCGCCTGCGATGACGAGCCGTGCCGACTCACCCAGCCAAGCATCAAGATCCCGCTCGATGCGCTCGGCAAGGGCTGACAGCATCAGATAAAGTCCATGCTGTACTGCGTCTTCGGTGCAACAGCCCGGATCCGTACTGGCGTGAGCAGAGTCGAAATCGATCTGTATTCGCCGGGTATTGTCCAGCAAGCCACGGCGCATCAGCTGCAAACCAGGCATAATATAACCACCCAGATGCCGCCCGTCTTCGGCAATATAATCGACAGTGATCGCACTGCCGCAATCAACGACACAACAGCCTCCACGCACCCTTTCACGCGCCGCCAACATCGCCAGCCAACGATCCACACCCATACGTCGCGGATCAGCATAACTATTGATCAGCCCACTGCATTCTGACTGCGTGCGGGCCTGCTCAATAACAAGCCCCCAGTGCTGCGCAACCCATTCAGCCAGCACCGTTTCAACATCCTCACCGGCAACCGAACCCATCCGCACTCGCTGCGGATGAAACCCCGACCAGTGCCGCGTCAACGATTGCGCATCGATATGCTGATTCGCAATCAAGCCATTGCCGGAGCCGCAGCGCCATTTAATAAAACTGTTACCCAGATCAAGATCCAATATCATGATAAGGCCCGCAAACTCAGCTCTCCGCCATGAAAGGTTCTGCACCCTTCTGCGGTTTCCAGCAATAACGCACCCGCGCCATCGACCCCCAGACAGCAACCCCGGAAGGTATGGGCGCCGGTCTCCAGAACGACCTCGCGTCCGGCATGGGCGTTTCGTTGCTGCCATTCGTCGACAAAAGGCGCAAATCCTTCGCGGGTAAAAACACCCAACACCCGCAATAACTCTTCGAGAATCAGCGCCAGCAAGGCATTTCGGTCAATGTCTGCGGCGCCCGCTCGCTGCAGATCGATCCAGGGCTGATCGATAGCCTCGGCCATCTCGTCGGGCATCTGCACATTCACACCAACCCCAATGACCACCTGACAAACGCCTCCGGGCTCACCGGTCATCTCCAGGAGAATACCGGCCAGCTTTCGTCCTTCAACCAGCAGGTCGTTCGGCCACTTTAGCTGAACAGCCGGTACCCCATAGCTGTCCAGCGCGCGCGCCAGAGCAACGCCCACAGCCAAACTCAACCCTTCAAGAGAGGCTACGCCACCCGAGAACTGCCAAACCAATGAGAAATACAGGTTGCGGGCAAACGGGCTGACCCAGGTACGCCCGCGCCGGCCGCGGCCGGCAGTCTGCTGTTCGGCCAGATAGAGATAACCTTGCGCATCCCCTTGCTGGGCCGCCAACATCGCCTCGCTACTGGTGGATCCGGATGTCAGGCTCAGCGACACCTTGCGTAGCTGCGCAAGCGCATCGGGAGACAACGCTTGCTTGATGCGCGCCTCACTCAGCAGGTCCAGCCCTCCGGGAAGCCGGTAACCCCGGCCCCTGACCGAGTGACAGCGAACACCAAGCGACTCCAGCTTCTTCAGCTGTTTCCAGACCGCGCTGCGACTCACCCCCAGGGACTCGCCCAGCTCTTCCCCGGAATGAAAGGCGCCGTCGGCCAACACCCGCAACAGAGAATCCAGCGTCACAACGCTTCTCCGCCCGCACGCTCGAGCACAATAAAACTGTAATCGTAAGGGTTACAGCCGCTGGCAGAATAATCCTCTCGCCCGAGTTCGCGCCATTCCTGCTGCTGGTAAGCCGGGAAATAGGCGTCACCTTCCACCGACGCATGCACCTGCGTCAGATAAAGGCGCTGCGCCTGCGGCAACGCTTGCGCGTACAGCTCCGCACCGCCGATAAGCATCGCTTCGTCGATTCCGTTTATTTCACACAGCGAGTCCGCCAGTGTTACGGCCGCATCCAGAGAGTGGACCACCTCAATACCCGGGCGTGAATAACCTGCATCCCGTGTCACTACAATATTGGTACGACCCGGCAAAGGACGACCAATCGATTCAAAAGTTTTTCGCCCCATGATAATCGGCTTACCCAGGGTCACTTTCTTGAAATACTTTAAATCCTCAGGCAGATGCCAAGGCAGCTTATTCGCACGCCCGATCACCCGATTTGTCGCTTGCGCCACGATAACGGCCAGCTTCATCTCCCTCTCCTCTCCCGCGGCGTGTACGCCATCATTGCCAATGGTTATACAGCCACCGGGGCTGAAATATGCGGATGGCACTGATAGCCTTGCAACTCAAAATCCTCGAAACGAAAATCAAACAGATCGGTCACTTCCGGATTGATCTGCATGCGCGGCAGCGGTTTGGGCTCACGCGAGAGCTGCAGATCCGCCTGCTCGAGGTGATTCGCATAAATGTGTGCATCACCCAGGGTGTGAATAAATTCACCCGCACGCAACCCGCAGACCTGGGCGATCATTTGCGTCAGCAGTGCGTAGGACGCGATATTGAACGGCACCCCGAGGAATATATCGGCGCTGCGCTGATACAGCTGACAGGACAACCTGCCCTCGGCGACATAAAACTGGAACAGCGTATGACAGGGCGGTAACGCCATGCGGTTCACTTCCGGTACATTCCAGGCACTGACGATCAGCCGCCGGGAATCGGGATTGCTGCGGATCTGTTCCAGCAGCAGACTGATCTGATCGATACTTCCGCCATCCGGCGCGGGCCAGGAGCGCCATTGGTGCCCGTAAACAGGTCCCAGCTCTCCGTTTTCGTCAGCCCATTCATCCCAGATCGATACGCCGTTTTCTTTCAGGTAGGCGATATTGGTTTCCCCTTTCAGAAACCAAAGCAACTCATGAATAATCGAACGCAAATGGCATTTCTTGGTGGTCACCAATGGAAAACCGTCTTCGAGGTTATATCGCATCTGGTAACCAAACACACTGTAGGTGCCTGTTCCTGTGCGGTCCGACTTATACAAACCGTTTTCACGCACATGGCGCATCAACTCAAGATACTGCTGCATTGCTTTTCCTCAGTGTTTTGCGGGCACGCGATTGTGGCGATAACCCCAGCCCATCAGCAAGAACCCGACCAGGATCATCGGTAACGACAGAAGCTGCCCCATGGTCAGCCAATTAAAGGCGATATAGCCCAGATGGGCATCGGGCTGCCGGGCAAACTCGACCAGAATACGAAAGGCCCCATAACAAACCAAGAACAGGCCGGCCACGCTTCCTGCCGGACGAGGGCGCGCAGAAAACCACCATAAAATGGCGAATAACGCGACGCCCTCCAGCGCAAACTGGTATAACTGCGAGGGGTGTCGCGCCAACTCATCGGCACGCGGAAACACCATGGCCCAGGGCAGGTCTGTGGGCCGCCCCCACAATTCACCGCCAATAAAATTTCCGATGCGCCCCATACCCAGCCCGATAGGCACCAGCGGCGCGGTGAAATCGGCTATGGAAAAAAACCCTTTACCGGTTTTGCGGGCGAACATCAGCATCGCCAGACTGACCCCGATCAGCCCGCCATGAAAGGACATCCCCCCCTCCCAGACGCGCAGCAGCCAGACAGGGTCCTGTAAAAACTGATCAAAGTTATAAAAAAGCACATACCCGGCCCGTCCGCCCAGGACCACACCCAGCGCACCGTAAAAAATCAGATCGGAAACCTGCTCGGCACGCCATCCGGAGTCAGGCTGCGCGGCGCGCCGGTTTGCCAACCACCAGGCGCCGGCAAATCCCGCCAGATACATCAGGCCATACCAGTGAATCTTCAGAGGCCCGAGGGCAACCGCAACCGGGTCAATCTGTGGATAAGTTAACATGCAAATGCCGCCATCGCTTCATTACCGCTATTGATCATTTAATCTGTCCGCCACTGGTGCAGCATGGTACGCAACCCTGCCGGGCCGGTATTAAAAACGGTCTTAGTCATTACCGGGCTTGTCACCAGGCGCTCATGATAAAACGCAGCCCGACAGCCAGCAGAAGCAGGGCAAAGATGCGCTTTAACACCAACGGAGGCAAGCGATGCGCCAGGCGCGCACCGATACCGGCAAACCAGGCACTGGTAAGCACAATCCCGCCAAAGGCGGGCAGATAAACATAGCCCAGGCTCCAGTCAGGGAGCGCACTATGCCCCCAGCCCTCATACACATTCACCGACGCACCCATCAGCGCGATCGGCAAACCACAAGCCGCAGAAGTCCCTACCGCTTTGGGGATATCGACATTATGCCAGCTCAGATATGGCACCGTCAGCGATCCTCCGCCGATACCAAACAGCGCAGAGGCCCAGCCTATCACACCGCCGGCAACCCCCAAACCGGTGCGACCGGGCACGTCCCGTGTCGGACGGGGCTTGAAGCCCAACCCCATTTGAGCTGCCACCAACAGGGCAAAACAGCCGATAATGAATTGCAGCGTTGGCCCGCTCAGCCGGCCTGCGGTCTTTACTCCGATCAGCGCTCCCAGCAGAATGCCTACAGCCAAAGGCCAGAAAAGCTCCCAGCGCACGCCCTGCTTGAGATGGTGCGATCGTACCGAACTAACGGAGGTCACTATGATTGTCGCCAAAGAAGTGCCGACCGCCATATGGGTCAACACATCACCGGACATACCCTGCAGCTGGAAGCTGAACACTAAGGCAGGCACGATGATCAAGCCACCGCCGATCCCAAACAAGCCGGCAATCAAGCCGGCACAAGCCCCCAACACCAGGTAGGTCAGAATCAGCACGAAGATCAATCCAAATTGCGTGTATAAAAGAGGGGGCTATTATCCACCAACCATCGCTAAAAAACGAGAATTGCTTGTGTGCCTGATTTTATTCGCCTACCGACAACACCCCCGCTACCGCCTGATCGTGGCCGCAAATCGTGATGAATTCTATGCGCGCCCTACGGCCAGTGCCGGGTACTGGCCAGAGCACCCGCAACTGCTGGCTGGCAAAGACTTGCTGCAGGGCGGGACCTGGCTCGGCACAACGCTTAACGGGCGCTTCGCGGCTCTGACCAATGTGCGCCTCGGCTTTCCGGCTCCCGACGCCAGCCTGCGGTCGCGTGGCGAACTGCCAACACGCTTTCTCACCACTGAGATCTCATCGCAGGGCTTTCATGCCGACCTGCAACAGCAGGGCCCTTATGCACGATTTAACCTGCTCGTCGATGACGGTGACAACCTCGGGATCATCTGCAGCCGGGGGCAGCGGCCCACCAACGAGGCACAGCCGAACTTTACAGCACTGACCCCCGGTATCTACGGGCTGAGCAATGCCGGACTAAACACTCCCTGGCCCAAGGTTCAGCGCGGCAGATCCGGCTTACGAGCCGCGCTGCAAAGCCCGCAAATAGACAGTTACCGACTGCTGGATTTGCTCACCGACGATCGCCACGCCGACGACGCGCTACTGCCCGAAACCGGCGTTGGTCTGGAATGGGAGCGTCGCCTCTCACCACTTTTTATTCGCTCAGAAAGTTACGGCACCCGCGCCAGTACGGTGTTTGTGCAGGACTACAGCAGTGGATGGGAGTTTATTGAGCAGGGTTTTGACACACAGGGGAAGACAACCACAACTAGATTCACAGGCGTCTACAGCTTAAAACCCGGCGCGTGAACGGGATGATTCAGGACTATACCCGCATAGACCGCAAAGCCGAAGCAAAGCCTGGTACGGGGTTTATCGTAGCTCAGACAGGTTAGTTGTCCGTTGATGGCGCCGGACGATTGAGCTTACCCAGCCCCAGAGCGACAAGGCTGGCGCGGATCGCCTCCTGCACGTCGTCGGGATTATCCAGCTGCATCACTTCGTGTAGCAGCCCGTTAGCCTGCTCCCGACTCACGCCGCGGATCGCCGACTTCACCTTGGGCAGATTGGTCGAGTTCATCGATAGCACATCGTAACCCATCGCCATCAAGAGTAACGCCCCCCCAGGATCGCCGGCCAGCTCACCACAGATCCCAACCTGAACCCCCTCTTTATGCGCTTCTGCGACGATGTATTGCAGAGCTGCCAGCACGGCGGGGTGGTAGGTATAGTAAAGGCCGGCAACACGCGGATTATTACGATCTACCGCCAGCAGATACTGGGTCAGATCGTTACTGCCCACAGAAACAAAGTCTACGCGACGGGCAAACGCATGGATCTGATAAACCGCTGCGGGCACCTCGATCATCACGCCGATATCGGGACGGGCAATAGAACGCCCCTCATCGCGCAGCTCAACCAGGGCCTGCTCAATCAGCGCCACCGACTCATCGATCTCCATGACATTGGAGATCATCGGCAACAAGATACGCAGATTATCCAGCCCCTCGCTGGCCAGCAGCATCGCCCGGACCTGCACCAAAAAAATCTCGGGATGATCCAGCGTGACGCGGATGCCACGCCAGCCCAGGGAAGGATTCTCTTCATGGATCGGAAAATAAGGCAGCGATTTGTCGCCCCCCACATCCAGGGTCCGCATGGTGACCGGAAAGGGAGCAAATGGCTCCAACTGCTTTCGATAGCTTACAACCTGCTCGGCTTCACTGGGGAAAAACTCCTTGATCATAAACGGAACTTCGCTGCGATACAGGCCAACGCCCTGTGCACCGCGATCCAGAGAAAACTGAACATCGGTCACCAGGCCGGTATTGACCCACAGCGGCATCGAATAACCATCGGTGGTTATCGAAGGCAGGTCGCGTAGCGCTTCCAGACCTTTGCTCAGCCGCTTCTCTTCGCGCATGATCTTGGAATAAAAACGCGTCAACTCCACCGACGGATTGACAAAGACCCGACCGGAATAGCCATCCACAATAAGACGGCGTCCGTGCACCAGGGTGTAAGGCAGATCGACGACGCCCATCACGGTAGGAATACCCATCGAGCGGGCCAGAATAGCTGTGTGCGAATTACCGGAACCCTGAATAGAAACCAGACCGATCAGTCGTTCACTCGGCACCTCGCCGAGCATGGTCGGTGTAATCTCATCCGCCATGAGGATGGTATCTTTAGGAAATTCGATATCGCTCTCAGGCCGCGACTGCTGCAGACAGGCCAGCATCCGTCGCCCCAGATCGCGGATATCGGAAGCTCTTTCACGCAGATAGGGGTCTTCCATCATGTTGAACTGGTCAACATGGTTCTGAATCACATCCCGCAGCGCTCTCGGGGCCCAGATACCGGAGCGAATTAGCACCTCAACTTCACCGGGAATCGCGTTGTCATCCAGCATGCGCAGGTACACTTCAAACAGCGCCTGCTCTTCACCTTTTAAACGCTGAGCCAATAAACGCCCTTTGATGCGGATATCACGCCGCACCTCCTCCAGCGCCTCGCGAAAGCGTATAACTTCGGCGCCCGGGTCGTCGGTGGTCCGGTGCGGTACCGCATCCAGATCGGCGGGCGGGCCCATGACGACCACCGTGCCGATGGCCACACCGGGCGCTCCGGCAACACCATCAAATTTGGCATCGGAACGGACATCACTGTTATCGGCAGAGATCGAAACACCACCGGTGACTTCGGCATGGGCGATCACGCCAGCCAGCTGCGCCGACATCGTCACAAGAAACGCCTCTTCCCCTTCATGAAAACGACGTCGTTCGCGCTGCTGCACCACCAGCACACCCAGGACTTTACGCTGATGAATAATGGGCACGCCCAAAAACGCATGAAACGGCTCTTCGCCGGTTTCCACAATATAGAGATAACTGGGATGAGTGGTCGCGTCTTCAATGTTCAGCGGTTCAGCACGGGTCACCACGCTGCCGATGATCCCTTCGCTGACCGCCAGGCTCACCTGACCCACTGCGGCAGGGTTGAGACCTTCGGTCGCCATCAGCACATAGCGCTGACTGGTGCTATCCATCAGATAAACCGAACAGACCTGGGTTTTCATGACGGCGCTCACACGGCGCACAATAATATCCAGAGCAGCCTGCAACGTTTTGGCGCTGTTAACTTCCTGGACGATACTGCGCAACGCATTCAGCATAAGACGTTATCCCGTTTCGCCAAAATAGTTTCGAATCAGTTTGGCGTGTCTACCGACCAGCTCTTTCATCGCCTTGCGATACACCTCACGCTTGAAAGAAACAACTTGCCCGAGCGGGTACCAGTAACTGACCCAACGCCAACCGTCAAATTCGGGTTTTGAAGAGCAGGTAAAACAGACAGCGTCATCATCGCTGATAAGACGCAGGAGAAACCACTTCTGCTTCTGTCCGATACAGATGGGGTGAGAATAATGGCGGATCATCCGTTTCGGCAACCGGTAACGCAGCCAACCCCGGGTGCAGGAAACGATTTCAACATCACTGGGGTCAAGGCCAACTTCCTCCTTGAGTTCACGAAATAATGCCTGCTCGGGTGTCTCGTCGTCGTTGATTCCGCCCTGAGGAAACTGCCAGGCATCCTGCCCGATGCGGCGCGCCCACAGCACTTGGCCACGTCCGTTGGACAATATGATTCCCACATTTGGCCGAAAACCATCAGAATCAATCACGTATCGACTACCCAGAGTTATTATTGGCCTTATTGTTCCATACTTTTGTCAATTCACCAATCCGCTGAGGCACCTCGCGGCAAGGAAAACCGTTGCCAGCATCCGACGCAGCTCTTATTCTTCTGCCTTTTTCGTCACTAAATCCCTTCAGTCCGCAACCAAAAGACGTCAGGGCGTGACCGATAGCACAGGAGAAGCCACACCGTGAGTCTAGCAATCTTTGACCTGGACAATACCCTGATCGCCGGCGACAGCGATTACGCTTGGGGCGAATTTCTGGTGGAACGGGGAATTGTTGATCCGGTTGTTTACAAAGAGGCAAATGATCGATTTTATGCCGACTACCAAAGCGGTCAACTGGATATCAGGGCCTACCTGGCTTTCGCCCTTGAGCCCTTAACCCGCTTCAACCCCAATGAGCTGGAAAAACTGCACCAGGAATTCATGCAGGCCAAAGTTGACCCCATCATGCTTCCGGCGGCACGCGCCCTGCTGGACAAGCACCGGGCTGCGGGTGACTATTTGCTGATCATTACCGCGACCAACCTGTTTGTCACCGCCCCGATCGCAAAACGGCTCGGCGTTGATCACATTCTGGCCAGCGAACCCGAACAGATCGATAATCACTACACGGGCCGGATCAGCGGGACACCCTGCTTTCAGGAAGGCAAAGTGACCCGGCTTCACGCCTGGCTGCAGGAGAGCGGGCATGCGCTTGAGGGAAGTTATTTTTACAGCGACTCACACAACGACCTGCCCCTGCTGGAGCTGGTGGATCATCCGGTAGCGGTGGATGCCGATGACATCCTGACCCTGCACGCTGAAGCCAAGGGCTGGCCCGTAATCACATTGCGTGACAACTAACCGGACTCCCTTTAAACAGCTGGATATCATTTCCCGCAGTCGGGTTAGGCCAAAGGCCGCAACCCGACATTAGGCAGAGTGCGTCGGATTGCGCTGCGCTAATCCGTACAAAGACTTTATGCCACGGCGGTTCTCGAAACAGCGGTACGGCACCGTAAGCCATTTTGACTCGACCAGCGACGCACCGATCTACCGGTCAGGCGCTGGGCAAGACGCGGACAAACATCGCCTTCAGGTAATCGGTTTCCGGGATGGCCGGGTGCACAGGGTGGTCAGGCCCCTGATGCCCCTGCTCGATCAACTGAGAAAAACGGTCGATCTGCCGGCTGCCGGCGCGAATAATATCCACCAACCGGTCTCGCTGCAGATGCATGGAGCAGGATCCGGATACCAGCAGGCCATCCCGGCTCAGCAAACGCATCGCCAACTCATTGATGCGCTGGTAGGCCAACTCACCGTTACGGATATCTTTGCGTTTTTGAATGAAAGCCGGCGGATCCACTACCACCACATCAAACTGCGCGCCTTCTTCACGTAACTGGCGCAGCCCTTCGAAGGCATCCCCCTGCAGCGTCGACACCCGTTCCTGAGCATTATTCAGAGCCGCATTCTCCATCACCAGATCCAGCGCGCTCGCGGAAGCATCCAGACACATCACCTCTGCAGCACCGGCGGCGGCTGCCTCGACGCCCCAGCCGCCCACGTAGCTGAACACATCCAGAACCCGCTTGCCGGGCACATAGTTCTGCAGCCGTGCCCGGTTCATACGATGATCGTAAAACCAGCCGGTCTTCTGTCCGGTCCTGACCGGCGCTACCAGACGGGTGTTATTTTCCTCCAGCGGCACCAGATCGGGCATCACCCCCACCGCGTCTTCGACATAAGACTCCAGGCCTTCCTGGGCGCGCATCTTGCCGTCATTACGCAACAAAATC
>JBFGYY010000055.1:0-11234 GCA_041587095.1 Motiliproteus sp.
ACCCGCGCCGAGACCTACGGCGAGCTGCTGGCGCTGGAGCATCTGGTCGACGAGTACTATCAGGCGATGGGGCTGGACGCACAGCGCGCCGAGCATCTGCGCGGCCAGATCCTCACCCAACTAAGCAGCACCCAGTTGCTGGCCGAGCTGGGTGGCAGCGATGACGACGAACAGTTATTAGAACGGCTCGACGCCTACCTGTGCGAACTCAAAGAAGCGCAGATCCGCGACGGCTTACATATCCTCGGTCAGTCACCCCGGGGCGAGCAGGCGGTGGATACCCTGGTGGCGCTGACCCGCCTGCCGCGCGGCAAGGCCCCCGCGGAGCGGGGTATCTTGCACGCACTGGCCAGCGATCTCGGTCTGGGGGATTTCGATCCCCTGGGCCCGGACGCGCAGCAGCCCTGGCAGGGCCCCAGGCCCGCGGCCCTGGTAGCGATCAGCGAGCAGCCCTGGCGCAGTCAGGGTGATACCCGTGAACGGCTGGAGCTGCTGGCCAAAGCGCTGCTGACCACCCAGGTGGAAGGCCAAAACCCCGAACCGCAGCCCGATCTCAATAGCCCCGACTGGCCGGCCACCCATGCCTTGCTGCGCGCGGTTACCGAGGATATCCACCCACGCCTCGAGGCCAGCGGGCGCGACGAGATCGCTAACTTTATCCGCGCCCTGGAAGGCCGTTTTGTGCCGCCGGGCCCCAGCGGCGCGCCGACCCGTGGCCGCCTCGATTGCCTGCCCACCGGACGCAACTTCTACTCGGTGGATACCCGCGCCATTCCCACGCCCACGGCCTGGCAGATCGGTCAGGCCTCCGCCGACGCGCTGATCCTGCGCCACCTGCAGGAGCAGGGCGACTACCCGCGCACCCTGGGACTCAGCGTGTGGGGCACCGCCACCATGCGCACCGGCGGCGACGATATTGCTCAGGCCTTTGCCCTGATGGGCGTCAAACCGGTCTGGGACGGTGCCAGCAACCGCGTGGTCGATTTCGAGATCCAGCCCGGGTTTATCCTCAACCGGCCGCGGGTCGATGTCACCCTGCGTATCTCCGGTTTCTTCCGCGACGCCTTCAGTAATGTTGTGCGGCTGTTCGACGCGGCGGTACAGGCACTGGCCGATCTCGACGAGCCCGACAGCCTCAACCCGATCCGCGCCCGCATCCACACCGAACAGGCGCAGCTGCAGGCTAAAGGCATGCCCGCCGCCGAGGCGCGTCAGCAGGCGGGCTGGCGCGTGTTCGGTTCCAAACCCGGCGCCTACGGGGCCGGTTTACAGGGGCTGATCGACGAGCGTTGCTGGGACAGCGATGCCGATCTGGCTCAGGCCTACCTGAACTGGGGCGGTTACGCCTACGGCCAGAACGACAGCGGCACCATCGCCCCCGAGGCGTTTCAACAGCGTCTCGGCAGCCTCGAAACGGTGTTGCAGAATCAGGATAACCGCGAGCACGACATCCTCGACTCCGACGATTACTACCAGTTCCAGGGCGGCATGGCCAACGCGGTGCGAGTGCTGTCGCGCCAGCAACCGACCATCTACCACGCCGACCACTCCAACCCAGCCCGCCCGCAGATCCGCACCCTGCAGGAGGAACTGGCGCGGGTGATCCGCTCGCGGGCGGTCAACCCCAAATGGCTGAACGCCATCCGTCGCCACGGCTATAAGGGCGCCTTCGAAATGGCCGCCACGGTTGACTATCTGTTCGCCTACGACGCCACCACCGATCTGGTGGCCGATTACCAGTACGCCATGATCACCGACGCCTACCTGCTCGACCCGCTCAACCGGGAATTTCTCGAGCAGCACAACCCGGATGCGCTGCGGGAGATGTCCGAACGCCTGCTGGAAGCGATCCAGCGCGGCCTCTGGGATGAGCCCGGTGATTACCAAAACCAGCTTGAAGAACTGCTGCTCGATGCCGAACAGGCCCGCGAAGCCGCCACTGAAGTAAAATGATCTTTATCAAAGGAAACACCTGCGGATAAAAATCCGCTAAAATACGGCACCATAACAACCTCAGATGATGCCAACCCACACAAGTCGCAATTCATTGTTTTAAGGGGAATAACCATGACCAGTTCAACCAGCCAGTCCATCGATCAGACTCAAGACCTCAGCCAGAGCCAAGCGCGCCCTGTCAGCCGTAAGCTGCAGATCGTCGCCGCTGCCTTTCTGGGCCTGACCATCACCTACGCCGTCGGCTTCCTGCCCACGGCCGCTGCGCACAATGCCGCCCACGACAGCCGTCACTCCCACGCGTTTCCCTGCCATTGATTCGGGACTGACCCATGACATTTCGAAATATCGTTTTTTGCGCCTTGCTGGTTGGGCTGGTGGCCGGACTGTTTCTCAGCCTGCTGCAGCAGTTTCAGGTCACACCCATTATTCAGGCGGCGGAAACCTTCGAAATGCCTACGGCATCCCCCCTGGCTACGGAACCTGGTGCCAGCGGACATAGCCATGGGGATAGCGACGGCCATAGCCATGACGGCGAGGCCTGGGGTCCGAATGAAGGGCTGGAACGCCTCGCCTACACCGTGTTGTCCAACGGGCTCGCGGCCTTCGGCTTTGCACTGCTGCTGATCAGCCTGATGTCGACCCGCCCCGGTGGCAATGTCCTGACAGGGCTGCTCTGGGGTGCTGCGGGATACCTGAGCGTGTTTGTCGCGCCATCGCTGGGCTTGCACCCCGAGATTCCCGGCATGCAGGCCGCAGCGCTGGAAAGCCGGCAATTCTGGTGGACGCTGACCGTCGCCCTGACGGCCGGCGGGCTGGCACTCATCGCATTTGTCCCGACCCGTTTCAAGCTCGGCGGCCTGCTGCTGATCGCCATTCCCCACTTGATCGGCGCGCCGCAGATTGAAGGTCCGCTCTTCAACCACCCCGATCCCGCCGCCATCGCCGCGCTTGAGGCACTGGCCCGGGATTTCATTCAGGCCACCGCGCTGGTGAATGGCGCTTACTGGTTGCTGATCGGCGCGTTGTCGGGCTGGCTGGTACAGCGTTATGTCAATACCGGTCAGGATCGCTGAATATGGTTGAGCCAAGCCTCGTGGCTATTCGTATCGCGACGCTCGAATTAAGCGCGCTCAAGCCCGCGCTTATGGCGTCACAGCCAGCCGGCATAACCGCCGTCAACCGCTTGGGCAAGGATGCATAACACCATGAGCTATCAGTTTCCGTTCGCCGCCGTGATCGGCCAGCCCGATCTTAAACTGGCGCTGCTGCTCAACGCCGTCGACCCGCGTTTGGGCGGCGTGCTGATTGCCGGCCCCCGGGGCACCGCCAAGACCACCCTCGCACGCGGGCTGGGCGCGGTGGCCGGGCTCGACCCCGACCGCTTCGTCACTCTGCCGCTCGGGGCCAGCGAAGAGAAACTGGTCGGCAGCCTTAATCTGGAGAAGGCCCTGGGTCAGGGCGAAGTCAGTTTCAGCCCCGGCCTGCTGGCACGGGCGCATCAGGGGGTACTCTATGTCGATGAGGTCAACCTGCTACCCGATCATCTGGTCGACCTGCTACTTGATGTCGCCGCCTCGGGGATCAACCATATCGAGCGCGACGGTATCTCCCACAACCATCCGTCACGTTTCCTGCTGGTCGGAACCATGAACCCCGACGAAGGCGAGCTGCGGCCGCAACTGCTGGATCGCTTCGGCCTCTATATCGAACTGGGTAACGCCTTCAGCCCACGGGAACGGGTCGAAGTGGTGAACCGCCGCCTGGCGTTCGATCATGACCCGCTGGCGTTTATCCAGGCTTACGCCAAGGAGCAGCAACAGCTGCAACAACAGGTCGACGCGGCCCGCCGCCGCCTCGATGACATCGAGCTGCAGGACGACCAGCAGCTGCTGATCGCCGAGCGCTGTATCGATGCCGGGGTCGAAGGCCTGCGCGCCGATATCTGCCTGCAACGTGCCGCGCTGGCCTACGCGGCCTGGTGCGATATCGAGCGGGTCGACAGCGCCTGTATCGACGCCGTCGCCGAACTGGTACTGGCGCACCGTCGCCACCCCGATCGCTCACCGCCTCCGCCGCCATCGGCCAGCGCCCCGCAGCAGCCGACCGAATCACAGCCGCAAAGCAACGATCAGGGCAGCTGGGGCGATATGCCGCCGCAACAGGTCAGCATCGGCGCACGCACCGACCTGGAGCCGTTCCGGGCAAAAAAAAAACCACGCTGAACCCGCAGGCTGATTCATCAGCCGTCGACCGCCGCCGCACCGCAACGGCGGGGCCGCGCAGCAGCAGCCGGGGCACCAGCGCCAAATCGAGCCAACTGCACTGGTTCGCTACCCTGACCCACCCACAAAATCTGCGACCGGTCTCACCGCGCAGCCTGCAACAGGCGGTATTTCGCCCGGCCGCGCAGCCCGACAGCCACCTCAACCTGATCCTGCTGGATACCTCGGGCTCCAACCTCAACCACCGGGCGTTAAGCCAGGCCCTCGGCGCGATCAGCGGCCTGTACCGCAGCGCCTACCTGCAGCGCCAGCGCTGTGCCCTGCTGGGCTTCGGCAACGGCAAGGTCGACACCCTGCTCAAACCGCAACGGGCGCAGAAACGGCTCGAACAACGCCTGAAAAACATCCAGGCCGGCGGCGGCACCCCGCTGCGCCAGGCCCTGCTCGACGCACAACAGCTGCTGCGCAAGAACCAACGCCAACACCCGGCAGAAAGCCAAACCCTTTACCTGTTTACCGACGGGCGCAGCCGCGACGAGCTGGACGATATCGCCTTCGACTGCCCGGTGGTGGTGGTCGACACCGAACTGACCGCTGTACGGCTGGGCCGGGCGCGTCAACTGGCGCAGCGTTTTGGAGGGGAGTTGCTGGCGTTGGATAGGTTAAGCAGCACAGAGAGTTGATCTTGGACGAGGTGACAACACTATGATTGGCGCAGCAGGATATGCAGCCTACTCATACCAATCACGCCTGTAGCCTGTAGCCTGCATCTAATTCTAAGACCGAAAAATCACTTCAATCAGGTGGAAGCCAAACTGGGTTTTTACCGGCCCATGTACTTTCAGCACCGCTTGCTTAAAGATCACGTTATCCACGGCTTTTACCATCTGCCCCGGGCGAACTTCGCCCAGATCGCCGCCACGCTTGGCCGAGCCACAGAGCGAGTGCTTCTTGGCGAGCAAGGCAAAATCGCTGCCTTTGGCCAACAGCTGCTTGAGTTTTTCGGCTTCCGGTTTGGTTTTTACCAGAATGTGTCGAGCCAGTGCGGTGGCCATGAGCGATCCTTGTGGGTTACGGCGAAGTGATCATTGACGGCCATTTTAACGCTTATCCGTCAGCCGATCGACCATGCATTTTCCCGCCCGGCGATTTACAACTACCCTTATTTACAGCCCGGTTAAGATTGATGCGGCACCGTTTTACCGCCCTGCTGTCAGCCGTTTCGTACAACCATAGCCGGAGATTAAGAGAGGGGGCATCATCGACAACCTCAGCGCGCTAATCACCGCCCTCGGCGGCCTGGGTATCTTTTTGCTCGGGATGATTGTGATGACCGGCAGCCTCAGGGCTCTGGCAGGTGATACGCTGCGCGCCAACCTGATGCGCTTTACCCGAACGCCGACCTCCGGCGCGGCCATCGGTGCATTAAGCACCGCGGTTTTGCAATCCTCCAGTGCGACCACCGTCGCTGCGGTCGGCTTCGTCGGGGCCGGGTTGATGAGTTTTCACAACGCCCTGGGAATTATCTTCGGCGCCAATCTCGGCACAACGCTGACCGGCTGGATGGTCGCGCTGATCGGCTTTAAGCTTCAGCTCGGCATGCTCGCACTGCCGCTTATTCTGCTTGGTGCGCTCATCAAGCTGTTTGCCTCGGGAAGAACGGCTTCAGCAGGTCTGGTTCTGGCCGGATTCGGCCTTATTTTCGTCGGTATCAGCACGCTGCAGGCGGGGATGAGCGGGCTGGACAGTCTGATCGATTTCAGCCGTTTACCCCCTGATACCCTGATCGGACGCTTGCAACTGGTCGCACTGGGCGTTGCCTTCACCCTGATTACGCAATCGTCCAGTGCCGGTGTAGCCGCCACCCTATCGACCCTGTTCGCCGGGCTGATCCAATGGGAGCAGGCAGCAGCGCTGATCATCGGTATGGATATCGGCACCACCGTCACCGCCTTGATGGCCTCGTTGGGCGGCAGTCTGGGGGCGCGACGCACCGGCCTGTCCCATGTTATTTACAATCTTGCAACAGGACTGGTCGCCCTGCTGCTGATTACCCCTTACCGTGCAGCCATCGAAGCCTTGCAGCCAGGATTGATTCAGGCAGAAGCCGAATTAGCGCTGGTCGGATTCCACACCCTGTTCAATTTGATCGGCGTGCTACTGGTTTTACCGGTGGCACGTCAGTTTGCTCATCTGGTAGAAAACCTGCTGCGGGAAACGCCTTCGCCTTATACCCATGAACTGCGCAGCGACTTGCTAAAGAGCCCGCAACAGGCTTTAGACGCCATAAGGCAGTCGACGCTGCTGGAGTACCGGGCGCTGCTTAACCACCTGTATAACCTGCTAACCGCCGGCAGCACTCATTCAAACCTGCCGGCCTTGCAGATAGCCCTCGACGACACCCACCGCTACCTTGATCGGGTCATTGCACAAACGCCGGACGAGACGGCGCAGCTGACGGCCATGCTGCATATGCTCGACCATCTGCAACGCCTGCACGAGCGCTGCGAAGAGGAAGAGGGCCGGGCGGTCACCGCACGCAGTTGTCGTGAGTTAACCGAGATTTACACGATCCTCAGCCACACGCTCCCGCCAATTGAGCAGTCCATCGACAGGGAGCAGTGGCACGAAAGCGAAGTTCGGGCACAGCATTGCCAGGCAGAGATCGACAAGCTGGCAGAAACCTATAGAGCGTCAGTGGCCAGTGCAATCGCCGAAGGATCGCTTAGCGTCCCTGAAGGAACCCGCCGACTCGAGGCGATTCGCTGGATGCGGCGCGTCAGTCATCACATCAGCCGTATCAACCATCACCTCAAACAGGGAATAAGGCCTTCTCTAGAACCCTATTGATAGCAAAGCATTCGACTTAATGGCAGGTTGACCTTATTTATCATTAGCTTGTAGCCTGTGGATCTGCATAATCTGAGAAAAGCGCAGCACTGCGTGTGGTTGCTAAACCGCTGTACGGGACAAACAAACGATGGCCAGTTACTTTACTCAAGAAAGAGTCACGATCAGCTCACTGGAAGATATCGTTAACCGCCCTAATTACCAGGCGTCTATACCTCCCAGAAGGTCGCTGTTTCGCTATGTCGTAGCGGCCTATTCATTTCCTCGCAAAATAGCCTGCTGCAGTGTCAGCAACTGCTATCAGAATCATAAAAAAGGCTACCTGGTACACACCGCAGAAGGGCACGAAAGTAACATTTGCGAAACCTGTGCCCAGCGCTATATGAACCCGGAGGCATTAACGCCGCCAAAAGCGACACGCAGCCGTGCCTCTGCATCGACCAAGGCATCGACGGGCAGTAAAGGGCCTCGTACGACGGCCAAGCCCGAGCTGGTGTGTCAGATCGACTTGGCGACATTTACCGAGCAAAGCGCCCGGATCAAGGCGCGCGTCAAAGAACTCAAACTGATGCACAAGGGCGCAAACTGGGTGTTTCAATCACTGAGTCAACTACAGAAAATCTGCCCGGCTGAACTGATAACCGCCCTGCACCAATTGGAGCAGGATAAGGAAGACAACGGCATTTTCGAACAGTTAATCGAGAATAACGCCAGTGACCAACAGCTGCAGGATGTAGAAACGCTAACAGGGTTGGGGGTTTTCCGTGACGATATCCGCCAACTGCTTATCGAGCAGATTCTTAAACCTTTAGCTGAACTCGATGCCAAAGCCACTAAAGCAGCGGCAAAAAACAGTACCAGCATTCCGTATAACTGGACCGAACAGGTAGAAACATCCATCGCCGCTGCAGAGGCGCTGATCGAAGAAGCACGACAATTCTTCACCGACGAGAATATCAATAAACTTAAAAGCATCCCGTTACCCGACAAAGCGGCGAAGGTGGTCCGCGGTATCGCCTGGGTTGAGGATAAAGGGCTGGTACAGCGAAAATGAATGCCATTAAAACGACGCCCGAAAAGCTGATCAAAAAGCACCGGGCTCTGATCCAGTCCGACATGATGCGGGTCACGTCGCACGTACAACGGGAAGCGGGAGAGTGGCTGGTCAACACCCTGATGATCGAGGGATACGATGTGCCTTTTAAGTACCGACGCAAAGAGCGCTATAAGAATCTCAAAGGCCAACGGGTCAACCTGACCTACTATCCGGACTGCGAGTCCATTGCAGGACTGGAGATGGAAGTGATGAACGTTGTTCGGATCAAAATTGCATAAACCTGATGCAAGGGGATCAGGGCGCTTTGCTACGGTTAACGCTCACAGCAAGAATCGGGGAGCTTGAGGGCGAGTGATACAGGGAGAGAGACCAAAATAAAGCGAAACGCATGCGCGGTGCAGAGTCACTAAAGCACAGGGTGCAAATGCACTTGGAGAACCGGTGATCGCCTGACCTGTCTCGTCAGTCAGGCGAACCTTAGCGGACTTTCTGCTGCCTTATGCGGGATGACGGCGTCTGCACGCCACCAAGCCGAGTTCGCTACCGGAAAGTTGCGAAATATGTCGGCCGAAAATCCCTGCAACCGCTATTACTCAGCGTCAGCGGCTTCTTCGGTTTTTTCCGGAACGGCACTTTCCGCTTCTTTCAGGGCCTTCTTCAGCTCTGAGATCTCTTTGTTAGCATCTTTGAGCTTTTTCACGATCTCTTTAGATACCGTGGCCTGTTCGGCAATGCGTTTCTTTTGATCAGCCAGCTGACGCTTGAGGCGCTCAGGATCCAGTGCCTGCAACTTTTTCAGATCGCGCTTGGTCTCGGACAACTCGGCAGTCTTGTCTTTCAGCTGCGAGGTCAACTTGTTAACTTTGGCATCCTGCCCAACCAAACCTTCCAGACGTTGAATTTGCTGAGCGGTTTCAAGCTTTTCAACTTCTTCGCGCAGCGAAGCATTTTCAGCTTTCAGCCGGTCTGCTGTGGAGTTGCTCTGAGCTTCTGCCAGTTTAGCTGACAGCGCTTTGGACGCAGCTTTCTCAGCAGTTAACTCACCCTTGAGTACGGCCATCTGGCTCAGAGCTTTGTCCAGCTCTGCAGCTTTTTGTTGATTCTCTTTAATAGAAGATAATTTCAATTGAGACATTGTTGTGAAGTGCTACCTTTGGTGGGATTGGTTTGGTGTGCTGGGTAAACAGTTCGCTTATACAGACAAGAAGGTATGCTTCTCAATTAGCGTTCAGCGTACATCGTTCCAGACATCACCAGTCTTGTGCAAAGATCGGGCTAATATTGCCCTACGTGGCAGGATAAAGGCGTGCATTTTAAATCAAACCAGCCCACTAGCCAAGCTTATACACTCGCGGATTGAATCATTTTTGAACAATTTTCATCTATAAAGGCCGATTTTCGGCAAAGAAAGCGATAAAGCTCAGCAAAAAGAAGTTCATTACGGGCTTAGCTCATCACCTACCCGGCATAGCCCGTTCCGGGCTCGTGTAGAATTAACTGCCAGATAGCGAGAGTTGTCCGCGCTTTATTTCAATTCAGTCACCCAGGCAAGTTCAGCACGCAACGCCACAGCCGGCCCTAAGACAAAAATACAGGGGGCCTGAATATCGGCGGCATCGGCGTCCTCAACACAACGCCCCAGCGTAGTATCCAGTACCCGCTGCTCAGGCGTTGTCGCCTTTGAGACCAGCGCAGCAGGCTCCTGTGCGCCGCGCCCGGCAGCCATCAGTTTTTGCCGTATGACGGACAGGTGCTTGCGCGCCATGTAGAACACGATCATAGGGGAGCTTTTAGCCAGAGCATCCCAATCGACCGGCGGAACCTGTCCGCTCTGGTCATGACCGGTAACAAAGCTGACGACCTGGTTCGTGCAGCGATTGGTCACTGGTATACCCGCGTACGCAGTCCCGGCGATACCCGCGGTGACCCCGGGCACAATACGAAAACGCACGCCGGCGGCTGCCAAACCGCGCGCCTCCTCACCGCCGCGTCCGAAGACAAACGGATCACCGCCTTTAAGGCGCAAAACACGCAGACCATCGCGCGCCAGCTCGATCAAACGCGCATTAATCGCATCTTGCTTAGGCGACGGCTGGCCGCCCCGTTTGCCCATAGCGATCAACCGGGCCCCCTTACCGGCCAGCGCCAGTACTTGCGGCGACACCAGCGCATCGTAAACAACAACATCGGCCTGCTCCAGTGCATAGAGGCACAGCAGCGTCATCAAGCCAGGGTCTCCGGGACCCGCGCCTGCAAGCCACACCGATCCGGTTTCAAATTCGGGCATCCCTAACCTGTCAAATAACGCCATGGTCATCGAATCACTCCCACTGAAAAACGTCCACTTTTACCTAAGCCGAGCCGATACATCGGCCTTGCGCGCAAAAAGCGCAGCCAGAATCGCGAAAGCGCGACCCAGAATGGCGAAAGCGCGCCATAGTGACAAAACATCACCCTTTTCACCAGAAAATCTTCACGCCAATGCGGCCTGAAACCGCCCTGCAGTAAACAATCCGGTAGCCCTAACCCGCGTGGAACCGGCGATATTATGAGGGAAATCTGCTATCTTCTGCTTTTTTGTGTTACGCCGAACTCAAGGAACCGTTATGACCGTTACACCCAGTTTCCGTTTTCGCCGCCTGCGCAAGTCTGGCACGCTGCGTCGCCTGGTGCAGGAAACGCACCTGTCAGTGGACGACCTGGTGCTGCCGATCTTTGTCGAAGAGGGCATCGATGCGCCGGTAAATATCGAGAGCATGCCCGGCGTCCAGCGCTACCCTGAAGCGCAGTTGGCTGAAGTTGTTCAAGCCACCTGGAACAAAGGCATCAAAGCCATCATCCTGTTCGGTGTATCCCACGCCAAGGATTGCGACGGCAGTGACACCTGGAATCCGCAAGGCTTGATGGCTCGCTGCATCCGGACCGCCAAGGCGGCTCAACCTGAAATGCTGGTGATCAGCGACAACTGTTTCTGTGAATACACCGACCATGGCCATTGCGGCGTTGTTGTCGAGGACGATGTCGATAACGACCTGACGCTGACTAACCTGCAAAAGCAGGTGGTCGTGGCCGCGCAGGCGGGTGTGGATATGATCGCACCTTCCGGCATGATGGACGGCATGATCGCCGCCATCCGCGAAGCGCTAGAC
>JBFGYY010000056.1:0-11107 GCA_041587095.1 Motiliproteus sp.
CAATGCCCATAACAGATCCTTTTGCCCATGTTGAAGCTAGTGGCACGATACCTCCTGAAAACTATAACATTGTTATTCATAGGATTGAGGCGTATATCCGACATCCTCTTATTTCCAATTTTTTTGTACATGATTAACTGTTTGTATACAAGAATCAACACCTTAGATCTAGGTCGTTTTCCTAATCTGTAGGAACGGGGAAGTGTCCGTCTATCTACGTTCCTCCTATCCTCACAAGCGTGTCTTCCGCAACCCGTCTAACCCTCTGTCTTCCTTGGCCTTACCTCGCCCGGAATATTTTCCGACCGAGATAGACGGATGCGTCCGCTGAACATCGCGTTATGCGCTAGTAGTGGTATCGCAACTATGCGATGAAAACTGAATCGTCAGAGGCTTTATCTAGGCGCATATCGCAGAAAGACCGTTTTATTTATATGTTCGATGAAAATCAATTTATATCTTTGCAATTGGCGGCCACTACGACCAACACTAACACCGTCATTAAAGCCCCCCCTATGCGCAGCTTGCAGCCCAACCCGAAGACCATCTTTGCTGGTTTTCTTAAGCTCTGGACAAGTTCATAGGCTGAACCTTAGACAAATTGACCGTTTTCCGCGCCTGCCATAATTCGTAGTTATCCTGCATGCTTAGCCAGCTTTCAGGGGAGCGCCCAAGCACCTTGGATAGTCTCAGAGCCATTTCAGGTGAAACTGCACTTTTTGCGTTAAGGATGCGGCTTAGTGTCGATGCAGCGACACCAAGGTGGCTTGCCAGATTGCGGCAACTGACACCGTATGGTTCCATATAAATGGACTCGATGAATTCGCCTGGATGCGGAGGGTTGTGCATAGGCATTAGTGATAATCCTCATAGTTAAGGATGTACGCATTTCCATCCCGAAATTCGAAAGTAACACGCCAGTTTCCACTGACCGATATGGACCAAATACCGGGACGATCGCCTTTTAAGGGATGAAGAGCGAAACCAGGGAGATCGACATCTTCGATCATATAAGCAGTATCGATTGCAGCAAGTTGCATACGTAGTTTCTTCACGTGCTTTACTTGTATACCAGATGTCTTTCCCGACTCGAATAAAAGCTTCAGCCCTTTGTGCTTGAACGATTTGATCATAAATCGAGCGTAGCGCGTTGCGCAACGAGGTGCAATATTAAGACATAAAAAACACGCTAACGACTCACTGCCAGCATGCCCTGCATACATCGCCGTTTGACTCCCCCCAAGCGCCTCCCTGCGTTAGAATACCCTGATTATTCGCTCTCCCTAATCCTTGACGCACAACGATTAGGGAGACTCGCGTACCAACCACTAGAGCCGCAATCCATGAGCATGATCTTTGATGGGCCCGAAGACGGGCCACTGTTTCTGTTTGCCCACGGGGCCGGAGCACCGGCCTCGTCAGACTTTATGCAGCAGGTCAGTGAGGGGTTGGCGGCAGAAGGCGTTCGGGTGGCTCGCTTCAACTTTGCCTACAGCGCGCAATCACTGCTCGACGGTAAGCGCCGCCCGCCCGATCGCCAGCCCAAGCTGTTGGCGCACTTTGCCGAGCAGTTACTGCAGCTGGGTAAACCGGCGGTTATCGGCGGTAAATCGATGGGCGGCCGCATGGCCAGTCTGCTGGCCGCGCAAGTGGAAGGCGTCGATGCCGACTGCGCGGCGTTAATCAAAGGCTGCGCCTGTCTGGGCTATCCGTTCCACCCCAATGGCAAGCCGGAAAAGTTACGCATCGAGCATTTACCCGCTGTTCGTCAACCGCTGCTTATCGTACAGGGCACCCGCGACAGCATGGGCAGCCAGGCCGAGGTCGAAAGTTACGCCCTGCCGTCAAGCATTCAGTGGCACTGGCTGAGCGATGGCAACCATGACTTCAAGCCGCGGGTGGCATCCGGCTTTACCCAGCCACAGCATCTGGCCAGCTGCATTCAGGTTTTAGCCCGCTTTATCAAGCAACAAGCTTAACCCGCTGCCGAGATCAGCGCATAAGTTCGCAGCCTTGCACGACGCATCGCTCTTCGGCGCGGCCGGGCCGTGTTCAACCCGTGCCGATCGCCCGCGCCATCGCCAGATGCACAATACCCGCCTCGACGAAAGGCTCCCCCACGGCGGTGTAACCCAGCTTGTGGTAAAAAGGTACGGCGCTCTGCTGCGCCGATAAACGCACCTGCGCCAGTCCTGCGTCGGCGGCGCACCGGTGCAGCGCCTCCATGACCACCCGCCCCACACCCAGCGTGCGAGCGTCGGCCAGCACCGCCACCCGGCCGATCTTGCCCGCGCGCTGCAGGTCGATACGCCCCGTTGCCACCGCCTGCCCGTCGGCATACGCCAGCACGTGCAGGCACAGCGCATCGCGGTCATCGCGCTCCAGATCAGCCGGCACAGCCTGTTCCTGAATAAAAACCCGATCACGAATGCGATGAATCTGCTGCTGATGCGCGGCGTAGGCAACCACCTCGGCCTGCACGGGTGCCGCGCTTGCTGACAATTTAGACATAATCCCCCCTGTTTCCTTAGCTGCCCAGCGGCATCAGTGTCGATAAATACGACCTGTCGATCATGGTAACGATAGCGAGCCGGGAATGCATGCCGTGCTATCGATACCAGCGACAACAATACTAGCTACACTGTACAAAAAAACAGTATTATTAAACAATGAAAATTATCCCCTTTACCGACATCGCCACGACGCTGCCCCTACCTCTGTACGGCAGCCGGGTATCCGCGGGCTTTCCTTCGCCGGCGGATGATTACCTCGAAGCCAAACTGGACCTCAACAGCCATCTGATCAAACACCCCAACGCCACCTACTTTGTGCGCGCCGACGGCGACTCCATGCGCGGCCGTGGTATCTACAACGGCGATCTGCTGGTCGTCGACCGCTCACTTAAGCCCCGCCACGGCCAGGTGATTATCGCTGCGCTGCACGGCGAGCTGACCTGTAAGATTCTGGATATGCAGCGCCGCTGCCTGGTGGCCGCCAACCGCCATTATCCGCCGCTGCCGATCACCGACGAGTCCGGCTTCAGCGTGGAAGGGGTGGTTACCGCCTCTATCCGGTATCAACAATGCTGGCCCTAGTCGACTGTAACTCCTTTTACGCCAGCTGCGAGCAGGTGTTCCGGCCGGATCTGCGTGGCCGCCCGGTCGTGGTGTTGTCGAACAACGATGGCTGTATTGTGGCCCGTAACCGCCAGGCCAAGGCGCTGGATATTCCCGATATGCAAGCCTATTTCAAGGTGGCCGACCTGCTGCGCCGCCATCAGGTGGCCGTGTTCAGCAGCAATTACGAGCTCTACGGCGACCTCTCCGAGCGGGTCATGACCGCACTCAGAGATTTTTCGCCGGACATGGAAGTTTACTCCATCGACGAGGCCTTCCTGTCACTGGCCGGGTTCGACTGCGACCTGACCGACTACGGCCAACAGATGCGCAAAGCGGTCTGGCGCGATGTGCGTATCCCCGTCTCCGTCGGTATCGCCGCCACCAAGACCCTGGCTAAAGTCGCCAATCACATCGCCAAGAAGCAGCCGCAGTACCGCGGCGTGTTTGCGATCGACACCCCGCAACGCCGTGAACAGGCACTGCGCCAATTGCCGGTGGGGGAAATTTGGGGGGTGGGACGCCGCCTCAGTCGCCGTCTGAACGATCAGGGCATTATCACCGCCGCCGATCTGGCGCGCCAACCGCAGGGACTGCTACGCAAGCAGTTCAGCGTCACCACGGCACGCACCGCCCGCGAGCTGAACGGCAAGCCCTGCATCAGTCTCGACGAGCAGCCCCCCCCCAAGCAGCAGATATACAGTACCCGCACCTTCGGCGAGCGCATCTATGAACTGGCCCCCTTGCAGGAGGCGGTCAGCTGTTACGCGGCCACCGCCATGCAGAAACTGCGCGCGCAGGAATCGCTGGTCAGCACGGCGCTGGTGTTTATCCAGACCAGCCGCTTCGACGCCATCCCCTACTCCCGTTCGAGTGTGGTCGCGCTGCCCTGCGCGACCAACGATACCCGTGTCGTGGTACAGCATCTGCGCCAGCATGTGGCCCGGCTCTTCAAGCCAGGGCTGCCGTTTTACAAAGCCGGCGTCGGTCTGATCGAATTGACGGCCGAGCGCCACCAGCAGCTGGATCTGCTCGGCGACCGGCAATCGACCCGCAGCCAGCAGCTGATGCAGACCCTGGACCGGGTCAACGACAAGCTCCCCCACGCGCTGTTTCTGGCCAGCAACGGTATCCAGCCCGGCTGGCGCATGAAACGGGCGCGCCTGTCACCGGCCTATACCACCTGCTGGGACGCGTTGCCGCGTGTGAAATAACGCAGCAATGCGAAGGCGTTGCGACCCGGTGCCAGGGGCCACACACAACCGGCGGCTTAAGACAGCGGCTGCATATGCCGGTTATGCCGCTGCTCGATCATCCGGAACAGGGCGATAATCACCAGGCTCATCGCCAGGTAGAGCGCCCCCGCCGTGAGGAATATTTCGATGGGCGTGTAGGTACGGGCGATAATCGTGCGCGCCATACCGGTCAGATCCAGCAAAGTGATGGTGCTGGCCAGGGCGCTGCTTTTCAGCATCAGGATAATCTCATTGCCGTACGCTGGTACCAGCATGCCGAACGCGCGCGGCAGCAGGATGCGCCGGTAGGTCAGCACCCGGGACATCCCCAGTACCTTGCAGGCCTCGACTTCACCTTTCGGGATAGCCCCCAGCGCGCCGCGCAAAATTTCGGCGGTATAGGCCGAGGTGTTCAGGCAGAACGCGATAATGGCGCACCAGTAAGGTTCGCGCAGATAGGGCCAGAGCACACTCTCGCGTACCGCTTCAAACTGCGAGACACCGTAATAGACCAGAAACATCTGCACCAGCAGCGGTGTACCGCGGAAAAAGAAGATATAGGCGTAAGGCAGCGCCTTGATCCAGATAGTGTCCGAATGGCGCGCCAGGCCGATCGGCACCGCCAGCAACGAGCCGATAATGCCCGAGACCACCACCAGTTCGAGGGTGGTCCACATCCCCGTCAACAGGCGCGGGAAGTACTCAACGATAACGTCAAAATCCATACTCTGATCCTCAACCGACAGACAGGTAGTTGGCGCGTTTTTCCAGGTGGTGAATCACCAGCATGGTCACGATAGTCAGCAACAGGTAGATACAGGCCGCCGTCATATAAAACAGGAACGGCTCCTTGGTGAAACCGACGGCAATATTGGCTTTACGCATGATATCTTCGAGGCCGATCACCGACACCAGCGCCGTATCCTTGAGCAACACCAGAAACAGGTTACCCAAGCCCGGCAGCGCCAGTTGCCAGACCTGCGGCAGGGTAATGCGAAAGAAGATACGCAAGCGTCCCATGCCCAGCACCATGCCCGCCTCGCGCTGCCCTTTGGGAATCGCCTGCATCGCGCCGCGCAGCACTTCGGTGGCATACGCGCCAAAAGTCAGGCTTAACGCGATAACACCGGCCACAAACGGGCTGATCTCGATATACTCTTCGTAGCCAAACCAACCGGCGATACCCATCAGTACCGTGGTGGCACCAAAATAGATAATCAGCACGGTCAGCAGCTCAGGGATACCCCGGATCAGCCCGGTGTAACCATTGGCCAGCGTGCGGGCTGCTGTATTACCGGACAATTTGGCTGCAGCGCCCAGCAGGCCGAATAACAGCCCGAGGCAAAGTGCGCTCAAGGCCAATTGGATCGTAACCCAGGTTCCCGCCAGCAACTGAGCACCAAACCCTTGCAGATCTAGCATAAATACCCCTCCGTAAAGCGCAGCCGGGCGACCGGCCGCCGTGCAAATCCCGCCGGCTGAGAACAGGGCTACCCGACGAAACGGGATCCGGCGCAAAGATTCGCACCGGCCTTCGCAGGCAGCCCCAGCAGCCGTTCAACGACGCGACCCGACCCAAACCGCGCCTAAAGGTCCGCGATCCGGGTCAGCCGTGACCGGGGCATCAGTAGATGGAGAAGGGAAAGTATTTGGCGTTGATCTTGGCGTACGTACCGTCGGCGATGATCTCTGCCAGAGCCTTGTTCAGCTGCAGACGCAGCTTGTCGCCCTTGCGAACCGCAATCGCGATTTTGTCATCCTTGGCAAAGGCTTCGCCCTTGTATTCGAAGCCTTTGGCCGCGTCAGATTTCAGCCACTCGTAGGTCGGCAGCTCGTCGGACAGCGCACCATCAAGACGGCCCGCGTTCAGGTCCAGATACACATTGTCGTTGTTATCATAGAGCTTGAGCTTCACCACATCGCCCAGCTGGTCTTCAAGGTATTGACCGGCGACGGTCGCCCGCTGTGCACCGATCACCTTGCCCTGCAGGCCGGCGCGGCTGCTGTCAAACGCCTTGCCTTTAGCCGCGACGAAACGCAGGCCACCGCTGTAGTAATGATCGGTAAAGTCCACCTGCTTGGCGCGGTCTGCCGTGATCGACATGGACGCGATGATGGCGTCAAACTTCTTCACTTTCAGCGCCGGTATCAGGCCGTCCCAGTCCTGGGTCTGCACCGAGCAATCGGCGGCCAGTTTCGCACACAGCGCGTGGGCGATATCGACATCAAAACCCTGCGCCTGACCGCTGCTGTCAATGAAATTAAAGGGGGCCCAGGCGCCCTCGGTGGCAAAACGGATCTTGTCCTTGGCCTGTACCATACCGGCACCCAGGGTCATGCCAGCCACCAGCAAACCGCTGACGACGGCGGTTTTAATGCGCTTGCGGGTCAGGTGCTTTACATTGCTGGTCTTGGCTGTTTGGTCGTTGAAAGGCATGCTGTGCTTCCTGTAGTTGTTGTTATAATCGAAGAGCTATAATCGAAAAGCTATAATTGAAAAGCTATAAATGCTTTATCTACAAAGCGTTAGAGATAAAACAACCCGCTGTAAAACGGGCGGATCGAACCGCCGGACACCTCAAGATGCCCCGACGGCTCAGAACACCGAAGAGATAAACTCCCGACAGCGCTCGGAACCGGGGTTGCTGAACACCTCGGACGGCGGGCCGTATTCCTCCACCTGCCCCTGATGCAGAAACATCACCTGACTGGATACCTCGCGCGCAAAGGCCATCTCGTGGGTCACGATCAGCATGGTGCGCCCCTCTTCGGCCAGACTGCGCATCACGCCCAGCACCTCACCCACCAGTTCGGGGTCCAGCGCCGAGGTCGGCTCGTCGAACAGCAGCACCTGAGGGTCCATCGCCAGCGAACGGGCGATCACCACCCGCTGCTGCTGACCACCGGAAAGCTGGCTGGGATAAAAATCGCGCCGCTCGAAGAGTCCTACCTTGTGCAGCAGCGCCTCGGCCTGCTCGATCGCTTCGGCTCTGGTGCGCTTAAGTACGTGCACCGGGGCTTCAATGACGTTCTGCAACAGGGTCATGTGCGGCCAGAGGTTGAAGTTCTGGAACACAAAGCCCAGTCGTTCGCGCATCAGGGTCAGCTGTTTCTGGTTACTGGCTTCCAGATCACCGTGGGCACCGCGCTGGAGCGCAAGCTGCTCGCCGCTGATGCGAATGGAACCCTCGGTGGGGTTTTCCAGCAGGTTGATACAGCGCAGAAAAGTACTCTTTCCCGAGCCGCTGGAGCCGATAATGGAGATCACATCGTGCTCGTGGGCGGTCAGGTCGATCCCTTTCAGAACCTCCAGCGTGCCGAAGGTCTTGTGAATATTGGTTAACTCTATTGCAGCGGGACTTGCAGTCATCTTATTTTTATCTCCGCCCAACCTGACACGGGGTGCCGGCCGGTTTCTTATTGCTATAGCCCGGTTGAGTGTGCTGTCGTCCGTGGGTCCTGAATCAGACAGGCACCCACCTTACCGGATGGCCTGAAGCAAAAATTGCCAAAAAGAGCTGAAAAATTCTCTGGGCGCGACTCCGGGAAAATCCCGACAGGTAAATAAAAGAAGCCATGCAACACACGCCGTTCTGTACCACACAGGCGAACCCGCATCGCAAAACGCGGGGCATTTGCACCATCACCGCCGCTTATTCCTGCACAGCGGGTGGCACAGCGCGCGGCAAAACGGCGTAAATAGCGTATTCTTTGGACAGAAGGCGCGAATGTCAGCTGATCAAAACTCCGGGTCGCTTTCTTACAACTATTCCTCTAGGCCCGGCCGCCGAGATTGCGCATAATTCTAATCAAGACGACCCGCGAGGTTTTCATTGCCTGTTTTCGATGCAGCGACCGACCAGCACTGCCAGATCGGGCACGGCAAGCGACAACCTCTCATCAATCAATAACAACAACACTGATGAGACCGATGGATACATATACCGATATCAAAAAAGCGGGAATCGACCAGATCAAACTATGGCTGGCCGAGCGCATGCCCCCCGAGGCTGTCGATCAGGCCGGACGGCTGGCGGATCAGTACTACGCCAAGAGCATCGGCCGGGAGATCGCCGAAGAGCCCTTCGAGGATCTCTACGGCGCCCTGCTGTGCCTGTGGAACTGGGTCAAGGTTCGCAAACCCGGCGTGCCGCAGGTGCGGGCCTACAACCCCAACCACGAAGAGCATCGCTGGCACTCGACCCACACGGTCATCGAAATCCTGACCGACGACATGCCCTTTCTGGTGGCTTCGGTCGGCATGGAGCTGGCGCGCCTCGAGCTGAATATTCATAAGATGACCCACCCCGTGCTGCAGGTACGCCGGAATAAAAGCGGCCATCTGGAGGAGATACTCAACCCGGGTGAAAGCCATCCTGAGGCGATTGGTGAGGCGCTGATGCGGATCGAGATCGACCATCAGACCGACCCCGACACCCGCAACGCCATCATCACGGCCATCAAAGACGTGCTGGCCGATGTGCGCCGCGCCGTGGCAGACTGGCCAACGATGATGAGCACCCTGGAAGAGGTCATCCAGCACTGCACCAACCAGCCGATACCGGTGGCGCGCGAAGAGCTGGACGAATCGCTGGCCTTCCTTAACTGGGTCGCCCAGGACAATTTTTTATTTCTGGGCTACCGCTATTACAACCTTGAGCATAACGGCCAGACGCTCAGCATGCAGGCCAAACCCGGCACCGGACTCGGCACCTTCCGCGATGAGGTATGCAAACCCAAGCCGCCCATCGTCCTCAGCCCCGCCATGACGGAGCTGGCGCTGGAACCGCACCTGCTGGTGCTGACCAAGTCCACCAGCCGTTCAACCGTGCAACGCCCTTCGCATCTCGATTATCTGGGCATCAAACACTTCGATAGCGAAGGGCGCATCATCGGCGAATGGCGCTTCTTCGGCCTGTACTCGTCACTGGCCTACAGCACGCCCGTCGACCATGTGCCGCTACTGCGGCGTAAAATCGCCGCCATCTGGCAAACGTCGCAGCTGAATCTGACCTCCCACAGCGGCAAGGCGTTACGCCATATTCTGAACCACTACCCCCGGGACGAGATGCTTCAGGCCAGCGCGGAACAACTGCAGAGCTGCATCTTCGGCATTCTGGAGTGCCAGGAACGCCGCCAACTGCGCGTCTTTGTGCGCCCCGACAGCTACGGTCGCTTCATTACCGCGCTGGTCTATGTGCCTCGCGACCGCTACAACACCGAGCTGCGCCTGAAGATGCAGGCCATTTTGCAGGATGAGTTCGATGGCCACAGCATCGAATTCAACGTCTTTCTTTCCGAGCATATGCTGGCGCAGATCCAGTTCACCATCCACTGCAAGAATGCGATCGAGCTCGATTGGGATGCGCCCCGTATCGAAGCGCGCATGACGACTGCCATGCTGTCCTGGGGCGACACCCTGCACCAGACGCTCAACGAACAGCGCGGCGAAGCGCAGGGCAACATCTTAAACCGGCGTTACGGTCAGGCCTTCCCGGCGGCATACCGCGAAGATGTGAATCCGCACCGCGCCGTAGCCGATATCCTGCGCCTCGAAAGTCTGGACGAGCAAAACTACCTGACCACCTACCTGTACCGGCCCGCAGAAGACTTCGACTGCCTGCGCCTGCGGGTGCTGGGTGAAGGTCAGCTGATGGCCCTTTCCGACGTACTGCCGATTCTTGAGCATATGGGCGTCAAGGTACTCAGCGCCCGCCCCTATCCCCTGAAACCCACCGACGCCGAACCCTGCTGGGTACTGGATTTTCGCATCGCTTCGACCCGCGGTTTCGACCCGGATGACAAGCACATTCGCGAGCAATTTCAGGAGAGTTTTGTCCGCGCCTACCGCGGCGAGATTGAAAACGACGGCTTTAACGGCCTGGTGATCGCCGCCGGGTTGGGCTGGCGGCAGGTCATTGTGCTGCGCGCTTTGTGCAAATACCTGCTGCAGCTGGGTCTGCCTTTCTCCCAGAGCTATATGCAGAGCACCCTGGCCAGCAACGCCAGCATCACAACAGGGCTGGTGGCCCTGTTCGAAACCCGTTTCAATCCCGCCAAGAACAGTAAGCGCGACAGCCAGTGCCAGGCACTGCTGGAGCAGATCGAGGCGGGGCTGGAAGAGGTGGCCAACCTCGATGAAGACCGGATTCTGCGCCACTTCCTCAGCCTGGTACAGGCGACGCTGCGCACCAATTACTATCAGCCGGACCCTGACGGAGCCATTAAGGGCTACCTGTCCTTCAAGCTCAGCCCCGAACTGATCCCGGCGGCACCGCAACCTCGCCCCATGTTCGAGATCTTTGTCTATTCGCCCTGGGTGGAAGGGATCCATATGCGGGGCGGCAAAGTGGCGCGCGGCGGTTTACGCTGGTCCGACCGGCGCGAAGATTTCCGTACCGAGATTCTCGGTCTGGTCAAAGCGCAGATGGTCAAAAACGCCGTTATTGTGCCAGTAGGCGCCAAGGGCGGGTTTGTACCCAAACAACTGCCCGAGGGCGGCGACCGTGAGGCGGTGCTCGCCGAGGTGATCCGCAGCTACCGGACCTTTATCAGCGGTATGCTGGATATCACCGACAACCTGATCAGCGGCGTGCTGACCCCGCCACCCGACGTGCTGCGCCTCGATGCCGATGACCCCTACCTGGTGGTCGCCGCCGACAAAGGCACCGCAACGTTCTCCGATATCGCCAACGAACTCTCGCTGGCCTACGGCTTCTGGCTCGGCGACGCCTTCGCTTCCGGCGGCAGTCAGGG
>JBFGYY010000057.1:0-10892 GCA_041587095.1 Motiliproteus sp.
ATCTGTGAGTTATCGTTATGCAGCGGCAGCAGTCGCTGGTTTATCGCGCTCGCTCAAGGTAAACGCTGCAATAGTTACGCATAAAAGATTGTTGCCAGGCCCAGGAAAGCCATAAAACCCACCACATCAGTTATTGTGGTGAGCAGTACCCCGCCGGCCAGAGCCGGGTCGATACCCCAGGCCTTGAGTATAATCGGCAATGCTGCACCACTCAGCGCGGCCACAACCAGGTTGATGATCAGGGCCGCCGCTATCAAGATGCCGATGGTTATATCCTGGAACCAGAGTGAGGCGGCCACGGCAACCACCAATGCCCAGAGCACACCATTCAGTGCGCCGACAATCAACTCCCGGTTGATCAGCCATCCCGCGTTGCTGCGGTCAACATGGCCCAGAGCCATACCACGAATCATCAGCGTCAGCGCCTGGCTGCCCGCGATGCCGCCCATGCTGGCAACGATCGGCATCAGTATGGCGAGCGCCACCACCTTTTCTATGGTTTGCTCAAACAGGCCGATGACGGCAGACGCCAAAAAGGCGGTCAGCAGGTTTATCCCCAGCCATACCGCACGCCGTCTGGTGGTGCGCAATATCGGCGCGAAGGTGTCTTCATCCTCATCCAGACCCGCCATACTCATGAGCGAGTGGTCGGCATCTTCACGGATGACGTCGACCACGTCATCGATGGTGATCCGGCCAAGCAGGCGTCCGTCAGCGTCGATGACCGGTGCCGATATAAGGTCGTGCCGTTCGAACATCAGGGCGACCTCCGCATCATCCATATCGGCCGGAATCGGATTGATATGGGTTTGCATGATCTCGCGCACGGTCGCGTTGGGGTCGTTGACCAGCAGGGTGGTCAGGGGCAGGGTGCCTATATATTTCCCCTTGCGACTGACCACCATCAGGCTGTCGGTCATCTCCGGCAGCTCGGTATGCCGGCGCAGGTAGCGCAGCGCCGTATCGACAGTTATATCGGGGCGGATAGTCACCATTTCGGTGTTCATCAGACCGCCGGCACTGTCCTCCGGGTAAGACAGGACCTGCTCGATACGTTCGCGATCCTGATTGTCCATCGAATCAAGGACCTGACGCATCACCGATTGCGGAAGCTGTTGCAGAACGTCCGCCACGTCGTCGACATCCATGCCTTCCGTTGCCGCCAGCAGCTCCTCGGTGTTCATCTGGCTGAGGAAGTCGGCCTGGATATCATCGCTGAGGTGCTGAAGTACCTCACCCTCGGACTCGCTTTCCAGCAGATTCCAAAGAATCTCCCGCTCTTTGGGCGGCGAGGATTCGAGCAGGTGGGCAACTTCGACGGGCAGCAGGGTCTGGTTCAGCAGCTGGCGCAGCTGCAGGAACTCACCGCTGTCCAGTGCTTCATTCAGCGTATCGCGATGTGTATTTCCGAGAGTTTGCGCCATGTTCACTATCGCCAGAGGTTCAATTGCCCACTGCGGCACGCAGGGCTCTGTATGAGTCTAGTCGCTGATGATTACCGCTGTGCGTGCCAAGCCGGCGCGATTATAGCCTAACCGGCAGGCTGGTATAAGGTAGGGGCTACTCGCCTTCGCCGAAATAATCGTTGATCAGGTCTTCGATCGCCTGGAGGGCATCGGTTTCGTCATCGCCGTCAACCAGTACATTGAGCACGGTACCTTTGCTGGCGGCGAGCATCATAACCGACATGATGCTCTTGGCATCGACTGCGCGACCTTCCTTCTCAAGCTTGATCGTGCTGGAAAAATTGTTGGTGAGATTGATTAGCTTCGCGGTTGCGCGGGCGTGAAGGCCGAGTTTGTTTATGATGGTCAACTGCTTCTGGATCATGCGGGACCTCGGACTGACAGCTCTCTGTGCTTGACCAGTACATTATCCATAGATATTGCAAAATGGCCAGCCAAGGTTTGAGCAAGGAAAACCGAGCGGTGTTGCCCGCCGGTACAGCCGATGCATACCGTCAGATAACTGCGGTTGTTGGCTTCAAAGTGCGGGATCCATTTTTCCAGATAAGTCTGGATGTCACTGACCATTTCCTGAACCGACTCGCTTTGTTCAAGGTACTGTTTGACCGGCTGATCGAGTCCGTTGTATTTCCTTAATGCCGGATCCCAGTAAGGGTTCGGCAGGCAGCGCACGTCGTAGACCAGATCCGCATCCAGTGGAACGCCATGCTTAAAGCCGAAGGACTGAAATTGCAGCGACAGTGACTGGCTTTTACGCCCCACTACGCGTTCTTTTATCAGGTCGCGCAAGTCATAGAGACCCAGGCGGGTGGTATCGACCGTCAGATTCGCTAGGTCGGCGATGGGTTCAAGCAGCTCGGCTTCGAGCTGGATCGCCTGCTGTAGGCCTTTGTCGCCATCGGACAGCGGGTGTCGTCGCCGTGTGGCACTGAACCGTTTGAGCAGGGTTACGGGCGACGCATCGAGATAGATGATATCGACTTCTATGGCCGTCTTGCTCAGGGCGGTGATAACCTGGGTGAATTGATTCAGCCCGGACGAGGTGTTACGTGCGTCGATGCTGACCGCCACGCCCTGTTTATCCTCCATGGGGTCGGATTTAACCAGGTCGGAGAGGGCATTCAACAGCGCGACAGGAAGGTTGTCGATGCAGTAAAAGCCCAGATCTTCGAGGGCTTGCAGGGCGGTACTTTTACCGGAACCTGATCGACCGCTGATGATAATGAGCTTCATGGCGATGTGACCCTCTAGGCTGGCGCCGATTGAAAGTTAACCGCCGCGTCGTAGAGCTCTTGCGCATCCGTTGAGCGGCGCAGCGCGTTACGAAAGCTTTCCTGGCTGAAGAGTTCGGCGAGCCCGGCCAGCGTGTTCAGGTGGGCTTCGTGAGCCTCTGCCGGTACCAGAAGTACAAACAGCAGATCAACCGGTCGGCCGTCGATCGCATCGAAGTCAACCGGCTCCGGGAGCTTGATCAGGGCTCCTACCGCTTTGGTGCAGGACTCAATCCGGCAGTGAGGGATCGCAATCCCTTCGCCGATACCGGTACTACCCAGCCGTTCACGGGTGATCAGCCCGGTGAAGATATCTTCGGCTTCCAGCGAGTCCACCTGTGCGGCGATCAGTTCGCTGGCGTTTTCCAGAATGCGCTTCTTACTGCTGCCCTCGAGGTCGTGAAAAGTAAGTTCGCGGACAAGGGTATGATTAAGCAACATAGGGTAGTTTCCGGTCAATTAACGGTCGATCAGGATACGCCTTGGTTACGACGCTGTAGTTTTTCTTTGTGTTTAACGACCTGGCGGTCAAGCTTGTCGATCAGACTGTCGATAGCGGCATACATATCATCGGATTCTGCCTGCGCGAACAGTTCGCCGCCGGAGATGTTTACGGTTGCTTCTGCTTCCTGACGCTGCTTCTGAACCGTCAGGGTAACCTGTACATTGGTGATGTTATCGAAGTGCCGCTCCAGCTTTGCGAACTTGGTGTTGACATAATCGCGCATGGCGTCGGTTAGATCGACATGGTGTCCGGTGATGTTGATTTGCATAAAGCTCTCCTACAGATGCGGTTTCTTACGACATAAATGGCGAAGACAGTTTGGTTATGGAGGTCATACCAAACGTTTTCTCTCGTTTGAGGGCGGAATATTAAGTGCCTCTCGATATTTTGCAATAGTTCTGCGAGCGACTTTAATTCCCTGCTCTTCTAAAAGCTGGGCAATTTTGTTGTCACTCAGGGGTTTTGCCGGGTTTTCTGCGGCGGTCAGCTTCTTGATAATAGCGCGGATGGCGGTGGATGAGCATTCGCCTCCGGATGCCGTGCTGACGTGGCTGGAAAAAAAGTACTTGAGTTCAAAAATGCCCCGAGGGGTGTGCATAAATTTTTGAGTCGTCACCCTGGATATTGTCGACTCATGCATTTCGACCGCCTGGGCAATGTCGTGCAGGACCAGCGGTTTCATCGCTTCCTCACCGTGTTCGAGGAAGTCCTGTTGATGCTCCACGATCTTGCTGGACACTTTGAGCAGGGTGTCGTTACGGCTCAGCAGGCTTTTCAGAAACCAGCGCGCTTCCTGCAGGTGGTTGCGCATGTAGGTGTTGTCGGCGCTGTTGTCAGCTCGTTTCACCATGCCGGCGTAGTGATCATTGATGCGTATCTTTGGCGCAGAATCGGGGTTAAGGCTGACGCGCCAGGCGCCTTTTTCTTTTTTGACGATGACATCGGGTATGACGTAATCGGGTTCGACATTGTCGATCATGCCACCGGGGCGCGGGTTGAGTGATTGGATAATGAGTATGATGGCCTGCAGCTGTTCTTCACGCAGCCGAGAGCGGCGCAGGATCTGGCGATAATCCCGGCTGCCAAGCAAGGGCAGGAACTGGCTGATAACCAGGCGGGTTTCGGTCAGGAGTGGCTGGTCGGCTGGCAGTTGATTTAACTGCAGAAGCAGGCACTCACTCAGGTCGCGGGCAGCGACGCCAGCAGGGTCAAACTGTTGCAGCCTGCGCAAGACGGCCTCGACTTCGTCCATTTCTACCCGTTCGTCTTCGCTGGCTTCTGCCGGTAGCGCCGCGTTGATGATATCGACAATATCCTGCAGATCGGTGCGCAGATAGCCGTCATTATCGATACCGTCAATAATGTTCATGGCGATCAGACGGTCCAGATCGCTCATGGGTGTCAGGTTGAGCTGCCAGTTCAGATGCTCCTGCAGGGAGTCGCCCGCGCTGCCCGATGATTCATAATCGGCGTTGTTGTCGGGTGGCGCTGTGCCGGAAGGGGTGGTCGAGGCGGACTGGTAAGTGTCTTCCCAGCTACTGTCGGTGGACAACTCAACGGGGATCTGTTCGGACCAGTCACTGTCGGCGCCGCTGTCACTATCCAGGCTGCTGTCGGTAGTGTTTTCTTTGTTACTGCTTAGATCCGAATTACTGTTCAGGTCTGATTCGCTGCCCGATGTGCTGTTATCCGGGCCTTCATCCTCGCTGACTTCCAGCATCGGGTTGCTGTCCAGGGCTTGTTGAATCTCCTGTTGCAGGTCCAGCGTAGAGAGCTGCAGTAGTCGTATAGCCTGCTGCAGCTGCGGGGTCATGGTCAGTTGCTGGCTGATTCTAAGCTGTAACGATGGCTTCATGGATGGCTGTTATTACTCTTTAGCAGGATAGCGACCTGCTGTTTGGTCCCATAAGGCGCGTCTGTCCAGAATGCGACGACAAGACGCCCAACTCATTGCGCAAAATTCTAACACGGCTATCAGGGATTATAAGACTTAGAGTCTGAATTGTTCGCCGAGATAGACCGCTTTAACCTGCTGGTTTTCCAATACGCTGGCTGGCGTACCCTCCGCGAGAAGATAACCGTCATTAACAATATAGGCGTGTTCACAGATGTCGAGGGTCTCACGGACATTATGATCGGTAATTAATACCCCGATGCCTCGTGATTTAAGGTGCGAAACGATCTGTTTGATATCATTGACGGAGATGGGATCAACGCCGGCAAAGGGTTCGTCGAGCAGGATAAACGCCGGATCGGTGGCCAGGGCCCGGGCAATCTCTACCCGTCGCCGCTCACCGCCTGACAGGCTCATGCCCAGGCTGTCGACAATGTGGTTGATATGAAATTCGTCCAGTAATTTGCCCAGCTGCTCTTCGCGTTCCTGACGGCTGAGGTCTGCGCGGGTTTCCAGGATGGCCATGATGTTGTTACGTACCGTCATTTTGCGAAAAATAGACGCTTCCTGGGGTAAATAACCTATCCCCTTGCGCGCTCTGCCGTGCATGGGTAAGCGCGTGATATCTTCCCCGTCGATCAGAACCTGACCGCTTTCAGAAGGAACCAGCCCGACGATCATATAAAAGCAGGTTGTCTTGCCGGCGCCGTTGGGCCCCAGCAGACCGACAATCTGCCCGCTTTGGATCGATAGCGAAACATCTTTGACCACCTGACGTTTACGGTACGACTTGGCTAAATGGCGGGCTTCCAGCAACCTCATTGTGTTGGCTTCCGTGGCTGAATAATTAATTGTACTCTGCCATCGGCCGGAGTATCTCCGCCAATCGCTTCCACGGTGGCATGGCGGATATCGTAGACGATGCGCTTACCGCTGAATGCATCGCCGTTCTGAATCAGCTTGGCTTGCCCTGTCAGCGTGATTTTTTCGCTGCTGAGCAGATATTCGATACTTTCACCGTAGGCGTGGGTCATCGGTTTGTCCGTGGCGGGCTGCTGGCTGAAGTGGGCCGGCGCTCCATAGGCCATTACCTCGTTAATGCCGTCTGTATTGCTGCGAATGGTGATTTTGTCAGCTTCAATCGACAGAGAGCCCTGCTGCAGGATAACGGCACCAGAGTAGGTTGATAGGCCCTTTTTCTCATTCATGTCGGCCCGGTCGGCTTCTATTTTGATCGGTTGCGAGCGATCTTCCGGTAAAGCGTGCACGGGATTTGCGACGAGTGTCAGCCCAAAAACAAGGGAAGCAAGAAAGCTGGTTTTAGGGCTGGTCCTGGTTTTAGGGCTTGACATAATGTCCTCGTACATCGTGGAGTAGCTGCACGCGCTCGTCACGGAGGTTGGCGCGTAATCCGGTTCCTTCGAAGCGTCCCTGCGGGTGGCTGTAGATCACGCGGGAATCCGTATCTGCCTGCTGTCGTTGTGGGTCGATGTGCAGCGTTTCGCTGTTCACCCGTGCGCCGCCGTTCAGGCCTGTTAGCGTTACCCCGCGCCGAAAGGATATACGGTCACCGCTCGGGCTGAGTTCGCCATCGCCCGCCGTGATGGTTAACGGCGTCTTGCTCTGACGGTAATGGATCAGTTGCGGGCTGTCCAGCAGGGTGCGGCCGGAGTCGGGGAAATGGCTGACGCGCGTGGCCTGTAATTGGTACTGGGTGCTACCGGTAGCGGTGAATTGCGTGATCTGTGCATCCAGCAGGTAGGCATCCACCTCTTGCTGTTTGACGGCCGCAGCAGGGCTTGGGCGTTGGCGCTTGGGTTCATTAAAATTCCAGGCCCCGACGATCAGGATCGCGGCCAGAAAAATGAACAGCAGGCGACGATTCAGCATCGCCGCGCCACCGCGTTAACGGACACAGTCTGTTTTGCCGCCAGACCGCTCAGGTACCGCCGGGTAAGTCCGTTGGTCTGTGTGACTGCGCCAGGTCTGCGATCCACGCTTCAGATCACTCCTGCACGCAGCAGGTCGTGCATGTTCAACGCGCCGACGGGGAGGTCGTTTTGATCGACCACGATCAGGCCGTTGATTTTGCGTTCTTCCATAATGTGCAGCGCTTCGGCAGCCAGTAACTGAGCTGTGATGGTTTTTGCATTACGGGTCATAAGTTGGCTGATCGGTGTCTGTTTAAGGTTGACCTCCAGATCCAGCGTGCGACGCAGATCGCCGTCGGTGAAGATTCCGCTGAGTTTACCCTCGCTGTCCACGACGGCGGTCATCCCGAGGCCCTTTTGGCTGATTTCCAGCAAGGCGTCACTCAGGCTGGTGGTTTCGCCGACAATCGGCAGGCTTTCTCCGCTGTGCATCAGGTCGCTGACTTTCAGCAGCAGTTTGCGCCCCAGTGCACCACCGGGGTGTGAAAACGCAAAATCCTCGGCACTGAAGCCGCGAGCTTCCAGTAGTGCGATGGCGAGGGCGTCCCCCATGACCAGGGTGGTTGTGGTGCTGGACGTCGGTGCCAGCCCCAGCGGGCAAGCTTCTTTACTGATCGCCACGTTCAGGTGTGCGTCGGCGGCCTGGGCCAGGGTTGATTCCGGGTTGCCGGTCATACTGATTAGCCGCGTGCCCATTCTCTTTAAGAGCGGCAACAGGGTGACTACTTCCGATGTGGTGCCGGAGTTGGACATGGCGATAACAACATCGTGTTCGGTGATCATGCCCATATCACCGTGGCTGGCTTCACCGGGGTGCACGAAAAAGGCCGGGGTGCCGGTGCTCGCCAGCGTTGCAGCAATCTTTCGACCGATATGCCCGGATTTCCCCATACCCGTCACAATCACGCGGCCGGTACTGGCCAGAATGAACTGGCAGGCATTGATAAATTGGTTGTCCAGCAGGCTTTCCAGTGATTTTACCGCATCGGCTTCAATCTGAATGGTTCGGCGGGCGGATTCCAGAAAGTGTTTTGGCATGCTGTAAAACTCTTGTTTTGCAAAACGACGCCCTGAGGGATCGCCTGTGTGGAGCAACGTTTTGCTTTTCAGATGGGTGGGTCGAGGAGAGTCGCGGTTCATCGGTTCAGGTTGGGTGCGTATCGCTCAGTCAGCGTTTAAGGCGCTGGCTGAGCGGGATCTGAAAGCAATACGTGTTGCCTCAACTCTTCTCAGCGTGCCGTCATATTGTATAGCAAGCCCAAATAGGCCGTATAGCCAAGGAGCAGGATAATGCCCTCTTTGCGGCAGATTCTGCCTTTGCCGACAATATAAGAGAATAAGAACAGCATCAGCGTGAAGCCGAGCATGGTGGTGTAGTCGCGGGATAAGGCAAGTGGTTCGATGTTTACCGGACGTATGAGTCCCGGTAACGGCATGACTGCCAGTAGATTGAAAATGTTGGAACCGACGATATTGCCGATGGCGATGTCGTGATGCTTTTTCAGAGCGCTGGCGATCGATGCCGCTAGCTCCGGCAGGCTGGTGCCGATCGCGACGATTGTCAGTCCGATAATCAGGTCGCTGACCCCGAGCAGGGTTGCAACCTCGGTGGCACCCCAGACCAGTAGCCGGGAGCTGCCACCCAGCAAGACAAGGCCGAGTATCAGCCACAATAAGGCGGGTTTGAGAGCGATATCGGGAAGTTCTTCCTCTTCATGGGCCACTTCAGTGGCATCGGCATAGCGCTGGAAGCGACTGAACAGGTACAGGGCAATGGCCAGGCCTGCCAGCAATAACAGCGCATCGATCAGACCAAGATACAGATCCATCAGTACGATACCCGCGCCCAGCGTCACCGCCATCAGTAGCGGCAGTTCTTTACGCATCAGACCGGACTTGACCGGTAACGGTGCGATCAGTGCTGTGGCGCCGAGCACAAGGCCGATATTGGCGATATTGGATCCCAGTGCATTACCGATCGCCAGGCCTCCCGCCCCCGTGTACGCGGCGATTCCCGAAACCAGCATTTCAGGCGCAGAGGTACCCATCGATACGACAGTAAGACCGATTAGCATCGGTGACATGCCCAGGTTTCGAGCGGTACCTGCGGCCCCCATGACGAAGCGGTCTGCGCTCCACACAAGAATAAAAAAGCCGATAACAATCGCTACGGCGGGAAGTAAAAAAGGCGTCATATTACGTACTGTCTTCAGACTGAAGGGGCGTAATGTACTGGCAACCCTATCAGTATTGCAAGCCGTGACTGCGGTGCGGGAACAGGTTGGCCGGTAAGTAACGGTTGTGCAATGGCGTAATAAACAGCGGTTACTCCCTGCGCTGGTAGATGCAGCGTTTACGCTCGCGCAACAAATGCCCCTGTAAAAGCTCTTGTGACAAATGCTATAGTTCACCCCTTTTCGGACAGGGCTGGCTGCCCCCATATCGGGGACAGAGGACGCGGGATGCTATGGATCTTTTAAACGATACCATTATTGAGATTGAAGGGTTGACCTTCCTGCGGGGGGAGCGGGCCATTTACGATGACGTCACTATTCGTATACCGCGCGGTAAAATCACTGCGATTATGGGGCCCAGCGGGACAGGAAAAACGACCCTGCTGAAGTTGATCGGCGGCCAGATTCGCCCCGACGCCGGCCGCATTCTCCTCGATGGCCAGGATATTCCGCGCCTGGGTCGCCAGGAGTTATTTCTTGTTCGTGAACGCATGGGCATGCTGTTTCAAAGCGGCGCACTGTTTTCTGATCTGAGTGTGTTTGAAAATGTGGCTTTTCCTATTCGTGTACACACGGATCTGCCACAAGATATGGTGCGCGACCTGGTGTTCGTGAAGTTACAGGCTGTCGGTTTGCGTGGTGCGGCTGATCTGATGCCCAGCGAGTTGTCCGGTGGCATGGCGCGCCGGGTTGCCCTGGCGCGAGCGATCGCGCTTGACCCGGATCTGGTCATGTACGACGAACCGTTCACCGGGCAGGACCCTATCGCCATGGGCGTCCTGGTGAAGCTGATCAAGTCCCTCAGTCTGGCTCTGGGGCATACCAGTATTGTGGTGTCTCATGATATCCAGGAAACCCTGACCATTGCCGATTACATCTATCTGGTCGCAGATAGTCATATCATTGCCCATGGTACTCCCCAGGCACTGCTGGCTGATACTTCGCCGAAAGTGAAGCAGTTTATGCAGGGGTTGCCGGATGGCCCGGTTCCTTTCCATTATCCTGCGCCGGACTTTGCCGGCGATATGCTGGGGGTTGATCATTGATGCTCGATTTTCTGCAACAACTAGGTAAAGGGGCACTGGATAGCGTCGGCAAGCTGGGCCGGGCGGGCCTGTTTCTTATGCAGTCGTTGCTGGCTTGGCCGCAATGGTCCGTGAGTTTTCCGCTACTGATTAAACAGCTGCATTTTGTCGGTGTGTTGTCGCTGGTCATTATTGTGGTTTCCGGCTTATTCATCGGTATGGTTTTGAGCCTGCAGGGCTACACGATTCTGGTCGATTACGGTTCGGAACAGGCTGTGGGGCAGATGGTTGCGTTAAGTCTGGTGCGTGAATTGGGGCCGGTGGTTACGGCGTTGCTTTTTGCCGGGCGTGCGGGATCGGCGTTGACGGCTGAGATCGGTCTGATGAAGGCGACTGAGCAGCTTTCCAGTATGGAAATGATCGGTGTCGATCCGTTGCGTCGTATCGTCGCGCCGCGTTTCTGGGCGGGTCTGATCTCGATGCCGCTGCTGTCGATGATCTTTTGTGTGGTCGGTGTCTGGGGTGGTTTTTTGGTAGGCGTCGAGTGGCTGGGCGTTTATGAAGGG
>JBFGYY010000058.1:0-10836 GCA_041587095.1 Motiliproteus sp.
ACCTTCGGGTTATGAGCCCGACGAGCTACCAGACTGCTCCACCCCGCATCAACGTGGGGCGAATTATAGAGAGAGTGTATCGGCCTGTCTATCTAATTCTAAAAATCGTACATTTGGTCAAGATTAGTGCCTGATTCAAAGGTGGTTTTTTGAACAATTAAAATCGCAAATAGGGGAAAACCCTTGATGAAACTGCGCCGATCATTGCCTATGATAGGGTTTCGTGAGCAGGCTAGATGGAATCACGGCTTTTGGCTGATACAGAGGCTTCTAGAAGGGCCCGTCAGCTCAGTATGTATTATAAGGAGACGCTTTAATGACTCAACGGATCGCATTGGTCACCGGTGGTACGGGCGGCATCGGTAGTGCTATTTGTCAAGAACTTGCCAACCTGGGTATGAAGGTTGTTGCAGGCTATAGCAATGAAGAAAAAGCCAAGGCTTGGTTGGAAGAGCAGAAAGCAGCGGGTTTCGATTTTTTGATCCAGCATGTTGATGTAACCAGCCTTGAATCTTGCACCCAGGCAGTCGCTGCAATTAAAGAGGCGACTGGTGGCAGTATTGATGTATTGGTTAACAATGCGGGTATCACCCGTGATGGATTCTTTAAAAAGATGGGTTGGGATCAGTGGCACGCTGTCATGAACACTAACCTGGATAGCGCATTCAACATGACGCGTCCTATCATCGAAGACATGTTGGAGAAGAAGTGGGGCCGCATCATCAACATCTCTTCCGTTAACGGAGAGAAGGGTCAGATGGGTCAGGCAAACTATTCAGCCGCTAAAGCGGGTCTGCATGGTTTCACCAAGGCTTTGGCTCAGGAAGGTGCGCGTAACGGTGTTACCGTTAACACAATCTCTCCGGGCTACATTCTGACGCCGATGGTTGCCAAGATCGATCAGGCTATCCAGGACAAGATTGTTGCCGGTATCCCTGTTGGTCGTATGGGTCAGCCGAATGAAATCGGTCGTGCCGTGGCATTCCTGGCCGACGAGAACGGTGGTTACATCACCGGTTCTAACCTGTCCATCAACGGTGGTCAGCACATGCATTGATCCCTCGGATCCTTGTATAAAAAAACCCCGCATTGCGGGGTTTTTTTTGTCTGGCGATTATTGCCTGCGATCTCTTAGCTGCGTTCGGTACGGCATTGATCCTGGTTGGCATCAAAGCGTGCTTTCAGTTCTTCGTGGCACTGATTGAACGGTGTACACAGCCAGGATTTATAGAGCCCTTTGAGCGTCTCGTTGCAATGGGCGCCGCGTTTTTGCTGTTCGATAGCGTCTTTAAGGCGCGCCATCTGGTATTCCATGCGCAAGACCTGATCCTCTTCGGGAGAGCTGCGACCTGTTTCTATTTCGGCGCGGATACAGAGCATGCGTAATGACTGGAAGCTCTGGTTCAGTGCCTGCTCGAGGCTTTGCTCAAACCCGTTTACCCCTGCCGCCTGGCGACTGGTCACCAGCTCGGTGATGGCCTGATAGCGGGCTGACATTTTGGGTTGCAGTGCCGATTCCAGTGCGCGGGTATCGAACTCGGGCAGGGGTGGAAGCTCGTGCTCAGGCGAGGCGTGTTCCAGTAACGCCAGTTCCAGTTCGGTGCAGAGTTGATGGCACTGCTTGAGCGCGGTGTTCGCGGGAGAGTTCTCTTCCTGGATACGTCGCTGTTGTGATTTCGCTCTGGAAAAGCGTGCCTGAAGGTCCTGTAAACGACTGTGTTCGGCCAGCAGGGCTTTAAAGCGCTTCTCAAGCTGGGCGCACTCTTGCTGCGACATATCAGGACGGTTTTCGAGTTCAGCGCAAAGGGCTTCGGCCTCGCTTTGGGTTTCGCTGCGCTGCTGTTTGGCTTGTTGGAACGCCTGATCGCACAATTCACGGAAACGATGCCACAGACGCTGTTCATCTTTGTGGTGGGTAGCGCCGATCTGCTTCCATTGTTGCTGTAATGCTTTGATCGAATCGGCGCCGTTCAGGTCTGCATTGGTCTGAACCAGTGCTTGCGCCTGTTCGATAAGGGCTTGTTTGGCAGTGCCGTTTTGGTCGCGGTTGGCGGCAATTCTAGCGTCTAGCCGGGTGAGTAGTTGATTGAATTGCTGCTGCAGCAGTTTGCCGGGGGCTCTGTCGACGGGCGCATGTTTGCGCCACTCGTTTTTGGCCAGGCGGCTAACCTGAGCTACCGCTTTCCAGTCCGGGGCGTCCCAGTTGTTCTGTTGTTCAAAGAGGTTTAACTCGTCGAGTAGCCGTTGGCGTTGGGCCAGATTTTCCTGGCGTTGCTGACGCTCACCGTTGTAGTGCTCTTTACAGGGTGCATACGCTTGTTCGTTGGCCGTTTGGAAACGCTTGCGCAAGCTGGCCGGGGTGCGTGGGCTATCCAGTTCCTTCCATTGTGCCTGCAGCGCTTTGATCGCTTCGGCACGGGCCGGAATTTCCAGTGTCGATTCGCTCAGTGTTTCCATTTCAGCACAAAGCGCTTCGATTTTAGGCAGCACGGCAAAGCGTTGCCAGTCCTGAAGCTCCTGTAGCCGGGCAAGAGCGTTGCGATAACGCGCTTCCAGTGGGCCGAAACTACCGGTCTTTTGCAGATCGCGATTGGTTTGCTCGGCTTGCTGAAGGTTGCCGTCATCGATATCGCGCTCTAGTTGCAGCAGGCTGGCTTTGAGTTGTTGCTGGTCTTTCTGTTTACGCTGTGCCTTGTTTTGCTGCTTTTGGGTCAGTTGCTGGCGCAGTTCGTCCAGCTCAAGCAAGGCAGTGGGTTTGGTGTAAGCCGAAGGCCAGTTGATGAGAGACTCCAGCGCAGTGATGGACGCGAGCGTTGGGGACTCTGCCAGCGCCGCCAATGCGTCTTCCTGTTGCTGAAGCTCCGTCAGGCTGTGGAACAGTTGTTGTTGGCGATTTTCGAGTTTGCTGAGTGCCTGGCTCAGAGACTTTTCCGGTGCCAGGTCCTGCAGTGACTGCCAGCGCGTCTGCTGAATCTGATGCTGCTGGATAATGGCAGCGCAATCGTAGCTTTGCAGGCTCATGAGTTGCTGGTCTTCGCTCTGGCGCTGATCCAGATAAGCCTGTTGTTCGGCTCGCAGTTTGGTGTGCTGCTTACGCTGTTCTTCTTCGGCAAGCAGGGTCTCGGCGCGGGCATCGCAACGCGCAAACAATTGATCGGTTTGTTCCTGGTAGGGTTCTCGGTTGGTGGCCGGAAGTTCCAGCCATTGGTTGCGCAATGCGTCCAGCCGAGCGGGGTAGTGCAGTTCGTCTTGCGTATTGGCGAGTTTTTCCAGCAGGTCCTGCAGTGCGCAGGCGCGATCATTCAACTCGGCGCTCTGTTGCTGCGCTTGCCGGTAGGCGTCGGCTTTGGCGCGCAGGATACGGTACACCCCTTTGTCTTTTTGACGACACCGCTTAATCAGCTCATCGATTCTCGTCTGATCGCAAACCCGTTCAGCGGCGATCTGCCGCAGTTGATGATTATCCGCTTGCAGGATGATCTGTTCCAGACAGGCTTCTTCGCTGATCTGGCTGATGGCCTGCTGTCTCAGGGGCAGGGACTGCGCATTGATGGTCAGATGAGTCAGGATATCCTGATCGGTAAACTGCTGCAGCAGGCTGAGGTTGCTGTCGGTTGCCTCGGGGTTTTCCTGGGGGCGGGTCAGCAATAAGCACAGGCGCTTAAGTGCATCCTGGCGGACTCTGTCGTTCGGGTCCTGATTGCATAGGTTATTCAGCAGCGGGAGGTGGTCAATAAGCGCCAATGCCTGACAGCGCACATCCGGGCTGGCATCGTCTTTGGCCAGTTGCTGCAAAATTGCCTGGTCTTCCTCGCTGGCGGGATTGAGTTGTTGAATTGCTTGAAGGCGAACGGCGACTTTCTGGTGCTGCCATTTGGGGCGAAAAAGGTTCGAAAAAATCAACTGCATGCGAAAACCACTGTGCTTGATGTCATTGTCAATCGGGACGGCGGGATGCCGGCTTGCCGCCCGCTAAATACGCTTTAAAACCGTTTCCGGAGAAGAGCCAGTCGTTATCATTGTTATAAGGGCGAGCCCAGGGGCGAACATTTTAAGGGATTGGCCCTTCAGGAGAAAGGCTTTACCACCCTGGTATTGCATTCATCTTGCACAACAGCGCTTATATTTTTTTCCTGAGCCGCAAGGGCAGGGCGCGTTGCGCCCGGCTTTTGCCGGACTGCTCTCGACGTTGACCTGTCCGTCGAGGTAGTACCAGTGTCCCTCTTCCTGCAGAAAGCGGGATGTTTCGTGCAGGGCGCCGCTGCAGCCCTTCTCCATAAAGCGGGCCGTAAAGCTGACTTCGCCCTCGGCTTCCAGCCCGGTCCCCCGGCTGTGATGAAGGCTGAGACCCAGCCATTGGGTGGTGCAGGCTTGTTCGCTAAGGTCCTGAGCATTGAGCCCATGGCGCTTACTGGGGTGGGTCGTGTTCAGCAGGTAATCGCCCAGCCCGAGCGCAAAGGCGCTGTAGCGCGAACGCATCAGTTGTTCCGCCGACGTCGCTCGTGGCCGGGCGGCCCGTTCTTGCGCGTTGCTGCCGTTTGCATAGAGAAGTGGCCCGCAGCAAGCGTTGAAATAACGCTGGCTGCCGCAGGGGCAGTGTTGGCGGTCGTCGTAGCTTGTTGTCATGCGGGATGGTGCCTCGGGCGTTTTGGCTGTTTATCAGCAAGCGGGGGCTGATTTATAGTAATTTGTAGAGTCTATATGAAGCCGTGGGTTAATAGGAGGCGTCAGGATGCGTTACCATTGGCAAAATCCAGCGTCCGCCCCTGTTAACCCCGTCATCTTCGTAACTGCGCCAGACTTCAGCAGCGCGGCGCAACCTGGCATAAACCTGTTTGTATGCAGGCTTACACGAAAGGTTATAGAGAAATTACAGGGAAATAAGTAGCTGCACTGTTAGAGCTGATAGCCCGGTTATTCCACGCAGGGCTTTGTTTTATTTCGTCCTTGAACGAGCGACAACCAGAGATCGATAGCATGAGTACCGACACCTTTTACTGGCATGATTACGAAACCTTCGGTATCGATCCGGTGCGTGATCGTCCCGTACAGTTTGCCGGTGTGAGAACCGATAGTGACCTGAACCCCATCGGCGAGCCGCTGATGGTGTTTTGTAAACAGTCACCGGATTATCTGCCCAACCCGCAGGCGTGTCTGGTCACGGGCATTACCCCGCAGCAGGCGGAACGCGAGGGCGTGTGTGAAGCCGAATTTATTCAAATGATCCATGCAGAATTAGCCCGGCCCGGCACCTGTTCGGTCGGATATAACAGCATTCGGTTTGATGATGAGGTGACGCGCAATACCCTGTACCGTAATTTTTACGACCCCTATGCGCGGGAGTGGCAGAATGGAAATTCGCGCTGGGATCTGATCGACGTATTGCGACTGGCCCGGGCATTGCGTCCGGAGGGTATCGAGTGGCCAACCTATGCCGATGGCACCCCGAGCCTGCGCCTTGAAGATCTGTCGGCCGCCAATGGCCTGATGCATGAAAGTGCTCACGATGCCTTGTCCGATGTATACGCGACGATTGCGGTCGCTAAACTGATCAAGGAAAAACAGCCCCGGCTGTTTGAGTATGCGTTGCGGCTGCGGGATAAACGTTATGTGGCGACGCAACTGGATGTGATTCACAACAAACCGGTTTTGCATGTCTCCTCGAAGTATTCCGCCGAGCGCAGCAATTTAGCCGTGGTTGCCCCCCTGGCGATGCACCCCATCAACCGTAACGGGGTGATCGTCTATGACCTGGAGACCGACCCGACACCGCTGTTGTCGCTAACGGCGGCCGAGATTCGCCAGCGTGTCTTTACCCGAGCAGACCAATTGCCAGCCGGAGTGGAGCGGATTCCGCTCAAGGTCCTGCACCTTAATCGCAGCCCCATGATTGCGCCGGCAACGATGCTGACGCCCGAGGAGGCCGAGCGCCTGAAGGTTTCCGGGCGTAACTGTCGTCATCACCTGGCGATGCTGCGTGGCTCGCCGGCGCTGCAGCAAAAACTGCAGGAGGTATTTGCCGAGAGTGATCTTGCGCCCCAATCCGATCCCGATAACATGCTCTATAGCGGCGGCTTTTTTTCGCCGCAGGACCGGGCTTCTATGGATCGGGTGCGCGAATGCGAGCCCGCTCTGTTGAGCGAGCAGGAACTACCGTTTCAGGATGCACGTCTGGAAGAGATGCTGTTTCGCTATCGGGCGCGAAATTACCCTGAAACCCTCGGGGCCGAAGAGCAGGAGCGCTGGGAACAGTTTCGCAGTGATCGGCTGGCCAGTCCCGCGAGTGGCGTATTGGGTTTCGAGGCTTTTTATGCGCTGCTGAATGAATTAGGCGCGCAATACGCGGTCGATAGTGATGAGATGTTGCTATTGCAGGAGCTGGCTACGTACGCAGAATCAATCTACCCCTTTTAAGTGACAGGATGAGAAGGGGGTACGGCTAGTCGGACAGGCGTCGTGGACAATATGACTGTTATGAATATACAGCCCGTGAGAAGAAATTTGCATACGATGGTTTTACCTACTGGGACGACAACGCAAGGGGTATTGCTGCCGGGCTCGTTAAAACGCGCGCTGTTGGGCCGTGCCGGCTTGTTGCTGTGTTTGGTCTGTTCTCCGCTGGCTTGGGGGGCCGGCGCCGATGGTAACCCTTTTGCAGATGATGGCACCTATACCGAAATTGTGCCGGACCGTATATCCGGTGTAACGACCCATGGCAAGAGCGTGTACCGGGATATGAAAAGTGATGCTCTGGACACCGAGGTGATGGTGGAGATTGCGCCGGGGGACGATCCGGCACTGCTGCTTCCTGATCCGACGGTGATCGAGGTTGACGGTTACTCGGGCCGTGGCGGTGTCGTGATCGCGCCTGACCGTATTTCCGGCCCGGAGATGGGGCCGGAAGATCGCATCTTTGAATTAATCAACGGTGGTCCGCCAGAGGTAAGGCGCATGGGTGAAAGGGTGTTTTTTGATAAATAATTGCGGGTTTGGCTACTTTAAAACGTTATAAGAAATAAAGCGCGGCGGCCTATTAATCACTGCGGCAAACATCCTTTGTAGGCACGGTTCTAATGCGCGGTTTTAAGGCACGGTTCTAAGGCCCGTTTTTTTATGACGGTAGTCTGAGTGCCGCGCGCCTTAAAACCAGAGCAATAAAGGCTGAACCTGGCGTCATTGCTCTGGGCCAGAACGTTACCGCTATATGTCTGTTGTTACCGCTATATTGTTACCGCTATAAATCAGAACGCTATTGCTCTGGGCCAGAGCTTTATCGAAGGCTTCCTTGCCCGTATCTCTCAAATCGGTCAGGCCGCTGGCTTCAGGCGCGCTTCCAGAATTGGCGCCTGATCCGGTTGCGAATGACCCGGTGCCAGTACGGTCAGTTTCTTTGAGTTCAACGTGCGGATCGTGTCCTGAAGATCTTTCAGTGTGACATTGCGGATCGCTTCGGCAAGTTGCTCGCGGCTGTTGAATTCCGTGTGGCCGTTATCGATCTCTTTCCAGTAACGCTGGCTCCGTTCGTTGAGTTTCTGATCTTTTTTCAGCAGCTTTATCAACAGGCTTTGTTTGTGTTGCGCCAGCTCTTGCTCGGTGATTGCTGCAATGCGTGCATGGCTTTCGCCGATAAATTCTTCAATGGCAGCCACCAGTTTCGCTGCCGGTGTGCTGGGGGATTGCACGACGAAGATCAGTCCGGGGTGTTCCATGATCGGCATGGCACTGCTGAATACGATGTAGCCCAGTTGCTGTTCGGTGCGCAGCTGGTTATAAAACGATGCAGACAGAATCTGATTTAATAATCCGTAGTTGGCTCGCATGGTATTACCCGCTTGCTGAGCCTGGTAGTAAAGCGTCACGGCGGTATCGTTATGATCCACATCCAGCGCTATTTCTGCGGCTGCGCTGGCTAACAGTTTGATGCCGCGGTGAGGAACGGCAACAACCCGGGTGTTGTTCAGCAGCGGGCGCAGTTCTTCGGCCAGCCTGATAGCGTCTTCGTTATTCAGGTTGCCGTGGGCCAGGGCTTCTATTTCACCGTTCTTGTACAGCTGCGGCCAGAAGGCGAGCAGATCGTTAACAGTCAGCGTTTCCAGTTCGGCGAGCTGCTCCTGGGTTGACCACTGGCCTACCAGTACCTGTTGATAAACCTGCTCGAGGGTCTGATGGTAGGGTTTGTCCTTCAGGCTGTTTTCCAGCTCCTGTTTCAGTTTTCGCATCTCAATGGCAAAGCCTTCGGGTGCCGGCGCGAAGTCGCGCAAGCCCTGAACGAGGTTGCGCAGCAATACACCTTGCTTGCCACTGAAACCAGAGACTCTGGCACTGAAGCCGCGCATATGGGGGTAGAGCCTGCTGTCGAGTCCGGCAACGTGTGCGGGGTAGGTTTCCCGGTTGAGCGATTCATTGACCAGCGCAATGTAAAGGCGGGTCAGCAGGTGATGCCTGACGCTGTCGTTGGCCAGCGGGGAGCGAAAGTTGAAAAAGAAGTCCGCCTTGGGGGTCGAAAATTCGCTGTCGCGTTGATGCCAGAGCCGTAAACCGGGCATCACGCTGATGCTTGACGGCACAGCGGATGAGGCACCGGTGCGCAGGGAAAAATCGCTGGCCAGATACGGATTAGGAGGCGGCAGACGCAGTGCCGAATTAACGGGGCCCTGGCGCCACTGGGCAAGCTGATGTTCGGCAACCGGTGTCAGGCTGTAGTCAGTATCGAACCAGGGGTCGCGTTGATTACCTGTAATATCGGGTGCGCTGAGGGTGATCAGCATGTTCTCGGGCCGTAACTGGTTGATGACGGTTGTTATCTGCGCCGGTTCAAAGTCGAACAGCAGATAATCGCCACGGATCAGATCCTCTACAGGGTATTCATCGAGATTTCCGGCCAGACGCATGGCGTAGTAAGTGGCTTTAGAGGGCTCGCGGAAGCGAAAGCGCATATCCGCAATCTGCTGTTGCTCGCGGAACAGGCGCTCCTGGACGCCTTGCTGTCGAATCAGACGAACGGTCTGAAAAAAATGATCGATGATTTCGGGGTAGCGGGTATAGCCGGCCTCGGTGAGATCGATGGAAACGTCGAGCAGCTGCTGGTACTCATCGCCAAAGCCAACCCCGGCGCTTAGCCCCGTTGCTAATCCCTGTTGTTTCAGCAGTGACAGCAGACTTCCTTCTCCTTCATCGCCCAGTATCGCGGTCACGTAGTGCGCGGGCTTACTGCGGTACAGGTGCTGTTGCGCGGGAATCGGAAAACTCAGGCTCAGGTTCTTCTGGTCCTTGATCGTTGCGATTTTCAGGGTTTGGGGCAGCGTACCGTCAGCGAACAGCGGCAGTTTGGCTTGCGCCAGCGGTGCTGCGCGACGGTCGATAGCGGTGAAGGCGTTACGTGCCAGCCTTTCCAGTTCATCCAGCGGTTGCGGGCCGATCAGCGCTGCGGTCATCCGGTGTGAGGAGTAATAGCGCTGGTAAAAATCGATCAGTGCCTGGCGCAGAGGTTTGCCGGGCCTGTCCTGTAAAGTCTCCAGGCTGCCGACCGAGAATCCGGCTAGGGGGTGGTTGGGGGCCATGACCTGCTTGAGCACGCTGTAACCGCGGCGCCCGTCCTCCTTGAATTTTGATTGATATTCGGAATGCACCGCATGACGTTCGCGGTCCACGTACTTGGCAGTAAACAGAGGGGCGATAAAAAACTGACTGAAACGGTCGAGTGCCGCTTCCAGATAGCGCGGATCTATATCGAAAAAGTAATTGGTTTTATCCTGGGCGGTGAACGCGTTGTGTGACCCGCCGTGTTCGCTGATAAAGGCTTGGTATTCATCGGCCTGGGGGTATTTTTCGGTGCCCAGAAACAGCATGTGCTCCAGAAAATGCGCCAGTCCGGCGTGGGTCGAGGGATCTTGCGCGCTGCCGACTTTAACATTCATGCTGGCGGCGGACTTGTCCGAGGTCGGATCATTAATGAGCAGAACGCGTAAACCGTTATCGAGGGCCAGAAAGCGGTAGCCGCGCGGATCATTATCACTGGTGATGGGCACCTGCGCCTGAACCAGGCTGGTGCAGAGCAGTAGTCCGCAAACAAGCAGATAACGAAAAGGCTGACGAAGCGAGTGAGTCATGCGGCGTTCCCTGGATGGTTGTGATGAATCGGTGTGCGTTCTGCTTAGACACAGCTTGTCCCCGATGTTCCCCGGATCATGCTGTTTGGGGCATTTTTCTGTCGCGGACACCGGTTAGCGTTTGCGCACAGTGCCGCAAGGGGGGGGATTTGCCAATGTCGTTCCTGAACAACAAGCCGTCGTCGTAAACTATCGGGCTTTTGCAGGCCCGTCAGACCTTGCATCGCTCCCGGTGGATTGCGTTGTACAGCAGGCTGGCTTTTGAAGTCTGGTTAACGAGGACGAGCCCACGCATGGGCCCGGCCCGTCGACAGATCAGTGCGCGGTCGGCGTGGCCTGACGAGCCAGCGCTTTAGCTTGTTCCAGTGACTTGGGGTCATCCGGTAAGGCTTCGATGGCGCGGAGCGTCGCGTAAACCCGACCCAGTTCCTGCTCTTGCTGTTTGTACAGATCGTTGACGGCGTTTTCGATGGCGCTGTGCAGTTCCTGGATCTGTTTGGAGCGATCGGCGCCGGGCACCAAGTTGTTGAGGATCTTCAGGCAGGCCTGAGCCACCTTTATATAACGTTGGTCCAGCGTTTTACTCATGGTTTAGGTTCCCAAAAATCGGCAATGATACTGTATGACTTCCTGTGACACTAGGGACTAGGACGCTTCTGCGAAGCTGCCGGGTTCGAAACGGCAAAAATTATTCAGCAGATACTACACGGCACATAACATGCCTGCC
>JBFGYY010000059.1:0-10720 GCA_041587095.1 Motiliproteus sp.
ATCGGCGTTTCTCGCAGGGCTCTTGCATGACTGTGGCATGTTGCATATCTCGACAGAAATTCTGGATAAAAAAGGCGCGCTGACCGCTGAAGAATGGCGAGCCATCCAGAGTCATCCGCTCATAGCCGATATGTTTTTACGCGAAGTTCCCGGCTTGCCGCCGGAGGTATGTCGTGCCGGTTTGGAGCACCACGAGCGCGGTGATGGCACCGGCTACCCGAAAGGGCGCTTTGAAGATGAGATCACCCGGGTCGGTCAGATTGTGGCGTTGACCGATACGCTCTGCGCTATTCGCATGCTGCGTTTTAAAGGCACAGATAAAACGCTGATCGATTTGATACCGGTTCTGAAGCTTAACAGCCGTTTGTATGATGCCCCCACCTATCGGGCGGTGGTAAACCTGATACGCGAAACTGACCTCAAGCCCTGTGCCGATCATTTAACCGATGAGCGCGGCGTGCAGATCAACACCTGGATAGAGCGGCAGCGCTTATTGGCGAAGTGGCTGGGAGAATTTCCTGCGCTGTTGCGAGTCCTTCCCGAAGGCAGCAAGTTGCGCCATGTTCGCTCCGCGGCGCATCAATTGCGTACGATCTGGTTTGCTGTTTCGTCGTCGGGGGTGTTATCGCCCAATCTGCGCCAGTGGATCGAGGAGCTGAATACCATGCCCGCGGATATGGCTGCCGATGGTCCTGCTATGGCGGATGATGACGCTGCAGAGAGTGATCTGAGTCTTGAAGAGGCGCGCACTATGCTGGATGAGGTTCACTGGCAGCTCAAACAATTGAACAAATCGCTACGACAAATCATCGATGAGCCCAAGCATAGTCAGGATGAGCTAGGTAAGCAGATCAGCGCATCGCTGGAGGCGATCGAGAAGATCGACGCCGTACTTAGCCGGCGCTAACTGCATAACCTTGGTTTATAACCGCCTGTCAGGCCCGGAGTTTCTATGGCGTTAAACGCACAGACCGACTCAGCTCCTTCACACCCGGATACGTCTTCCCATACGGCGGCTATGCCAGAAACCAGTGCCGGCTTGGCAAAACAGTTAAAGCGTCTGCGTAACAGTATTCATCAGGTGATTCTGGGCAAAGATCAGCAAGTACAGCTGGCTTTGGCTTGCCTGTTGGCTAAAGGTCATCTTCTTATCGAAGATCTGCCGGGAATGGGGAAAACGACGCTGGCGCATACGCTGGCTAAGGTCACCGGGCTTGATTTTCGCCGCATTCAGTTTACCAGCGACCTGCTGCCGGCCGATATCAGCGGCGCCGCAGTGTTCGATAGCCGCACTCAGCAGTTCTCCTTTCAGCCGGGCCCGGTTTTTTGCCAATGCCTGCTGGCTGATGAAATTAACCGGGCTACGCCCAAAGCCCAGAGCGCTTTATTGGAAGCGATGGAAGAACAACAGGTTAGCGTTGACGGTATCAGCCACTCTCTGCCGGTACCTTTTTTCGTCATTGCGACGCAGAATCCGCTGAGTCAGATGGGGACATTTCCGCTTCCGGAGTCGCAGCTCGACCGCTTTCTGATGCGGATTGAGTTGGGCTATCCCGACCCCGCCGCAGAGCGTGCGATGCTGACCGGCGCCGAACCGCGGACTAAAATTGATCAGCTGGCCGCCGTACTGGATCCGGCCGGACTCGAAGCGCTGCAGCGAAAGGTCGAAGAGGTACATCTTTCAGAACCTTTGCTGGATTACCTGCAGCGCCTGGTGACCTTCAGTCGTCAAAACAGCGACTTTGATTACGGTTTATCACCCCGTGCGGCGATGGGGCTTGTGCGTTGCACCCGCGCCTGGGCGCTGCTGGAGGGGCGCGATTATGCGATTCCCGAGGATCTCCAGCAGATATTTCCAGCGGTCGTCGAGCACCGGTTGCAGGGCAGTCATGATCAGGGGAGTCAGCGCGGACAGAGCATGGCGCGCAAGCTTCTTGAAGCTGTCGACGTACTGGATTAACTCTCATGATATCGCTTGCGCAAAGGCTGCGAGGGTGGGGACTTGGGCGCTTTGGGCAATGGCTGACGCGACGCTCACCCAGGGCCCGTTCAGTGACGCTGGACCAGCGTCGAATTTTTATTCTGCCGACCCGAAACGGGCTTTATTTTCTGCTGATGGTCTTTGCCATCTATCTGGGCGGCACCAACTATTCGAATAGCCTGATTCTGGCGACCTCGTTCCTGCTTGCCAGTTTATTTCTGGTTTCAATCCTGCAGACCTATGCCAATCTGGCGGGGCTGACCGTCAGCGCCGGTCATTGCCAGGAGGGCTTTGCCGGTGAAACCGTTATGTTTGAGCTTAACCTGCAGCGGCATAAGCGACGTCATTATGAATCGATTCACCTGTTGTGGGCGGGCATGAGCGGTCCGGCGGTTAATTTAATCGATGTTCAGCAGGTACCGGTCAAGATGCACCTCCCCGTTGAGGTACGCGGCTGGTATCGTCCACCGCGGGTGCGTATCGAAACGCGCTTTCCCCTGGGGTTGTTGGTGGCCTGGAGCTGGGTCGAGCTGGATATGCGCTGTCTGGTTTATCCTGAGCCCTGTGTTTGCGAGTTACCCCAGAAAGCGGCGCTAAGCGGTGAGCAGGGGGAGCAGTTAGTGCGGGAAGGCAGTGATGATTTCTTTGGTTTGCGCGATTATGTTGCCGGAGACTCGCAGCGCCAGCTGGCATGGAAGCACTATGCCCGAACCGGGAAGTTGTATTCGAAAGAGTTCGCGGGGCACAGCCCTACCGAGCGCTGGCTGGCCTGGGACCTGTTTAGTGGCAGGGGCGTAGAAGAACGCCTGTCCTGCTTGTGTTACTGGGTGTTGAACTTCGGTGAGCGTGGGGTGCTGTTCGGCTTAAAGCTACCGGGCATTGAAATTCCACCGGCAAAAGGTGACGTGCATATGCGTCGCTGCCTGAGGGCACTTGCCTCCCACGCCCTGACTGAGGAGGGGTGATGGAGCCGGCTTTTCAGATACCGCGCAACAGTATGGTCTGGCTTCTGGTGGCGATGTTTGCCGGGATCGGTCCGCACCTGCAGCGTCTTCCGCTCTGGTTGACTCTGGTCTGTCTTCTCTGCGGAGTCTGGCGCGTGATGGTTTACCGGAGTCGCTGGCGACTGCCGGGCACGGCCATCAAAGTGATGCTGGTGGTTGCCGGGTGCGGAGCCGTGTTTGTGCATTATGGGCGCCTGTTCGGGCCCGATGCCGGAACGGCACTGCTGATATTGGGTTTTTGCTTTAAATTGGTCGAAACTCACAGCCGCCGGGACGCCTTTATCGTGGTGATTCTTGGCTATTTTGTCGTTGCTACCGGGTTTCTTTTTTCTCAGTCCATGCTCAGTGCGGCCTATATGTTGCTGGTCAGCCTGATGGTAACGGCAGCATTGATCGGCCTGAATCAGAGCGCCGGGGCGCATGATCCCTGGCGCACCGCCAGGCAGGCTCTGCGACTCGTGCTACTCAGCCTGCCCTTGATGCTGGTATTGTTTCTGCTGGTGCCGCGACTGGGTCCGATGTGGGCTTTCAGTCCAAACAGCGGCGCAGCAAAAACCGGCCTGTCTGAGCGGGTATCCCCCGGTGATATCGCTCAATTAAGCCAATCATCTGAGCTGGCGTTTCGGGTCACGTTTGATGGCGATATGCCGCCGATGTCCGAACGTTATTGGCGTGCCTTAACGTTGAGCCATTACGATGGCCGCAGCTGGAGCCGGTCAGGGCAGGATTGGGACCGTCCACCCCTGGCGCACTGGGGAGCGTCCGCTAATCAAAATCGCTCGGAGATTGCCCGCACAGAGGGCGAGCCTTATCGTTATCAGGTCATCATGTCACCCACCGATCAACCCTGGCTATTTGCCCTGGATGCCGCGACAAGCCAAACCCACGATGTCGGCTACAGCCGCGATCATCGTCTGGTTAAGCGAACGCCGGTGGTGCAGACCTTCAGCTATGAAGCCGTCTCCTATCCGCGTCATCGGCTTGATCCGCAACTGCCCGATTGGCTTGCGCGCCTGAACACGCAGCTGCCCGAGCAAGGTAACCCGCGAACCCGGGCACTTGTGAAGCAGCTTTTTGCGCAAGCGGGGTCTGATGCCGCCTATGCTGATTTGCTTATGGCGTGGTTCAGGGATAACGGGCTGGTTTACACCTTAAGGCCACCGCTGTTGTCAGGCGATCGCATCGATGCTCTGCTGTTTGAGACCCGCCGCGGTTTTTGCAGCCATTTTGCCGGAGCCTTTGTGTATATGATGCGTCTGGCCGGTATTCCTGCCCGTATCGTAGCCGGCTATCAGGGGGGGGAGGTTAATGCCCTGGGTAACTACTTGCTTGTGCATCAGTTTGACGCCCATGCCTGGGCCGAAGTCTGGTTTGCCGACAAGGGCTGGGTCCGCTTCGATCCCACGGCTATGGTATCCCCGACCCGCAGGCTAGAAGGGTTAGAACAGGCGGTTGAAGAGGAAGGCAGCTTTTTAGCCGACAGTGTTTTTTCTGCGGCTCGCTACCGTTCCATGCCCTGGGTTGGGGCGCTGCGCATGGCGTTTGATTACATCAACTATCGCTGGCATCGCTCAGTTTTGGGTTATAACGCCAAATACCAGCAGCGTCTGCTGTCCGAGTGGTTTGGAAACTTAAGCCTGGGGCGCTGGATACTCATCCTGAGCATTGGCGTCGGTGCGGTGCTTGGCGGGGTGGCGTTGTCCATGCTGTGGCGTACGCGTGCGCCGAAGAGGCATAAGCTGGATCAGCTCTACCGGCGTTTTTGTCGCAAAATGGCGCACAGAGGGTTGGCGCGCGAGCCGGGGGAGGCGGCGCAGAATTATCAGCTCCGACTTAGTGCGCGCTGGCCGGATCAGGCCGCTCAGTTACAGGCTGTCACCGAATTATATCTGCGCCTGCGCTTTGCGCCGCAAACCGCACATGAAACGACACAGGTTCGAGAGCTGGCTCGTCGTATTCGTCAGCTTTGAGCCGTTCAGTGCGCCCGCGGTTTGTCGATTGATCAGTGGTATGCGCTGTTATAAGACACAGGGATACTGAGAAAGCGGGGCGAGGTGTTTGAACGTGTCTTTCGAGTGATCGTACGCAGAGTTGCGGCGGGGTGAATCGCGTTGATCGAGGCGGTGGCTGCTAACGCGGGAAACCGCAAACACTGTTTGCCGTATCCCCGCGAGCTATACGGTTACTCAGGAAATTTTCTTGATATCCCGGCGTAGTTCGTCCAGCTTGTTCTGGAACACCTTTTCCAGATGATCGACATCATCCATCAGCTTTTGTTTTAAATCTTTCACTTCATGCTCGTGTTTGACCAGTTTGTGCAGCTCGTCGACCGCTCGCATCAGATAGGGTGACATCTCCTGCACGTCCTGATATTTATTTTTACTGCTGTCTGCCCTGACGGTGTGAGTGGCACGCCCGAAAGCAAATTTTTTACTTTTGGGGAGCAAAGAGCCTTTTTCACGGCGGAAATAGATTTTCAGAACGTCGCGGTCACCCTCTTCGCGTAGCGTGTATTTAGTAATCTGTTCGACGGAGCTGACGCCCATTTCTTTCAGGGTCGGATACTCGGACATGGTGGCTTCCTAAAAATTGTTGTTTTTGGGGCTTGAGCGACCAAGAGCAAGCTTCATATTGATAGATGATGCCGGCTTACGGAGTATGGCATGGGTTCGTTTAGCGCCGCAGTCGTTTTGAGCATGGTTAAAACGATTGTGTTGCCATACGTTTAGATCTGATACCCGTAAACTTAGCCGATTACAGATCCAACTTTAGTGGAAGCTGTTGAGAGACTGCAACAGTTAAAGACCAAACGGTGCAAATATTTAGCACGGTGCTGTAGCTGTGTGTCCGCTGGCGCTATTTGCTTGCAACTGCGGTGTCTGGCGAATGATGCTTATACAACAGATAAATGCACGCGCCGGGCAGCGAAGCGAGCAGGGTCACGACGCGAAAGATCAGGAACAACGATGCGTAGCCGATGATGCGCTGATCGGATTCGGGGGTTAAGAGCTGACACATATTATCGAATGCGGCCTCACCAATGCCCAGGCCACCCGGCGATAAGGGCAACAGGTTGGCGATTAAGGCTCCGGCGGTGGCCAGACTGTAATTCAGATTTGACAGGGTATCGAAGGACATCGCATCGGCCAGGATAATCATGGCACCAATCGAGCCCGTATGAACCAGCGTTGATAAAGCCACCAGTAACAGAAGTTGCTTCGGATCGGCCTGATAGACGGTACGGATAATCCCCAGTATGCGCCAGGGAAGACTGTCCAGCGTATTCTTCTCGAGTTTTTGCTCCAGCGGTCGCATCAGTTTTGTGTAATTGAGCAGCAGGTAGACACCCAGAAGCGACAGCAAGATAGCCATCACTACCAAAGCGATACTGGAGAGCAGTGGTTGTGCAAGAACCCGCGAGATATCCGCGATCAGAATCAGCGCCAGTAGGGTTAATAGCCCGCACAGGCCCATGATGCGATCGAAGATAACCGACAACATGGCGGCGGGTCTGTCGCCCGGCTGGCTGCGGAACAGGTAGCCGATGCGCACGGCATCCCCGCCGACGCCGCCGGGAAGAAAACTGTTGAAGAACATGCCGATCATGGACACCTTAAACACCGTACGAAAGCCAAGGTACAGTCCTTTTATCCGCAGCAGCAGATGCCATCGAATCGCAACCAGGGTGTAGCTGATAAGCAAGCAGGAAACCGCTGCGCTTAGCGCTAAAGGCATGCCCGCCGCCTTCTGTAGCAGCGCCGGATCGACGGTACCCTGCGTATACAGCCACAGAATAAGGGCTGAAGCGATGGCCAGTTTGAGTAGCGTTAGCATCATCGGTTGATTATCCGTCCAGCCCGGGCCTGTTTAACTCACTCGTTAACAGACGGTAAACGTGAAAGTCGCTTTTCTATCCGTGCCCGCAGTGAAGGGTCGTATTGCGCTGCGCGTTGATAAGCCTGTTTTGCTGCAGCGAAATGCTCCCGCTTTTCCTCGGCCAGCGCCAAATTGAAGTAGGTTGCTGCCTGCTCTGGAGCAAGCGCGGTGGCGCGTTTAAACAGGTTGGCCGCCGCGTGATAGTCTTTTGACCGGTAAGCTCTGTCACCCAGCCCCATCAGCACATTCAGACGCTCGGGAGGATTCTGCTGCAGTATTGCCCAGTGTGGAGTCGCCGCCGTGTTTTGCCCGGCATCATCCAGCGCTTTGGCCAGATTGTAGCGGGCATCGGCCAGATCTTTGTTCTGTGCTAAAGCGCGCGAGAAGGCATTCACCGCGGCGAGTTGCTGACCCTGTCGAATATGAGCCACGCCGAGAGCATTCCAAATTGCGGCATCATCGGGTTTGAACGCGGCTGCCTGCTGGTATTGCTGTATGGCGCGGTCAAAGTCGCGCTGGTCAAAGAAAAAATGACCGAGTAATTCGTGGGCCTGAAAATTTCCGGCGATGCGGCTGGTGGCATGGCTCAGCAGCGTTTCACTGTTGCGCCAGTGCTGAACGTTATTGGCCGTGATAACGGTCAGAGCAGGCACCAGAATACCGAAACTCAGCAAACCGATGCGCGTGCGCCAGCGTTGCGGTGTGAGTTGTGCAATGCTCCAGATAGTCGCCAGCATCAGCCCGGTTTGCGCAAGGTAAAGGTAGCGATCGGCATAAGGCTGATTACCGACTTTGATGATGCCCACCATGGGCAGCAGCGTTATCAAAAACCAGAGCCAGCCGACAAGCAGCCAGGGGGCGCTGTGGCGGTAACGGTAGGCTGCGAATGACAAGCCTGTAAGTATGAAGACCGGAGTTGCGATGGCCAATGCATCATACACTGGATAGGGATAGGTGATGGCCAGATTCCAGGGCAGGAAGGTTTTGAGCAGATACCAGCCATAGGCGACGATGGCGTGTCCGATTTTTTCGGTCAGGCTGAGGACCTCGGACCCTACCATCGCGCCAGTATTATCCTGAGCAAAAATAGTCAGAATGCCGAAGGCGAGCGAGATCGCGAACAGGGGGAGCTTGTCCCTAAAGCTCTGTAATAACTGCCAGATTACAGGCTGTTTGTGGTATCGCTGCAGCGGCCAGAAATCAATTAGTATCAGTAGTATCGGCAAGGTGACGAGGGATGATTTACACATGAGCCCAAGAGTAAATGCCACGACAATCAAGGCGTAACGACTCAGAGACGGAGACTGGCGATAGTGGCTGTAAGCGATAAGAGTCAGAAACAGGAAGATCGCACTCAGCGTATCTTTGCGCTCGGCAATCCAGGCCACAGACTGAATATGCGTGGGGTGTAAGGCAAACAGCACAGCCAGCAGGGTGCTGCGCCACAGCGCGCCGGTTAGTTGGTAGATCCAGGCGAGTAATAACAGGCTGGCAAGCAGGTGCAAAAGTAGATTGTTGAGGTGATGTCCGCCGGGGTTTAACCCGTACAGACTCATATCCAGCATATGGGAGAGCCAGGTGATCGGGTGCCAGTTGCCGCCTTCGAGACTGGTGAAGGCCCAGGTCAGCCCCGACCAGGTTAAACCGTTCTGCACGACGCTGTTGCGGGTGATGTATAAGCCATCGTCATAGACGATAAAGTCGAATTCTCCGACCGGCCAATAGGCGAGCAGTGCGGGCAAGATCACCAGCATTATCGCGACAAAAAGTTGGGCCGCGCCTTGCGGGGCTGGCGTGGCGTTGCTTAAATTGGTCGCGTTGTTTGGGTTGGGTGACGGCATCAGTGTTGGTCTTGTCCGGGCTCGAAAATACTGTAACTGGTGTAGACGGCGCCGCGCCCGGCCAGTGTGGATAGTACGAATTCGATGAGGGTTACAGGCATAAGGCAGCAGGCCAGCAGGGCCCAGCTAACTCGTTCGCCGGGCTTGGCCCGAGGACCCTGAGCTTTGAGTAATTGATAGAACCGGTTGTTATTGCGACCGCTGAGGCCGTTTAACAGGCTCTGCAGAGTTCCAAATAAACCTTGTTCTAATGAGAGCGTTGCGCTGCCGCGCGTGCGGAAATCTTGTCGGGCAGTCATCTGGTCGATCGCCCCGGGTGTGAAATGGTGCAGGTGGCGGGGCAGGTCGAGATGAAACCAGTGTCTTCCGGACAAGCGCGCCTGCCAGGAAGCAAAATTAGGTACTTCAATCACCAGCAGCGCACCCGGCGCGGCAATGCGGCGGCACTCGGCCAGGACCTGTTCCGGATCGCGCAAGTGCTCCAGAACATGCCAAATCACAATGATATCAACACTGTTATCAGGAATCTGAGCCGATTGCAGATCGTCGTGGATGATTGTGATATCCGCCGGCAGGTCGGCGAAATGCATTCCCGGTCGTTCGATGCCGAGGCACGAGCAACCGAGCGTCGCGAAGGCGCGGAGCAGATTACCCCGCCCGCAACCAATGTCCAAGACCTGCAAGCGTTTGTTCGCGGTTTTTTCGTGTTGGTCTGCAGCGTCAGCATGGTGGTGCAGGAAATGCCGGTAGATTTTTCGTGCGCGCCAGTGGTTGGCGCGCACGGTCAGCGCTTCGATGATGGGGTTAAATTTTCGCGAAGCTGACCCGTAGTAAGCGGGGCTGTAACTGGCGTCCAGGCAATCGGCGTCAGGGTGAGGCCAGAGTTCGGCAGAAAGACAGTGATTGCAGCGGTATAAGGGGTACGGCTGCGTGGCTGAGTCAAAATCGGTGCCCGTGAGCCAGTGAGTCATTTCGCCCTGCTGACAGTACTTGCAGGACTGGGTCTGTGCTTCGGTCTCGCTCATAGCCTATCGGTTTCCTTTGCGAAGGCATATACGGCGGATCGATTGATTCGCCGTATATGGCAGTGTTAACCGGCTTTCTTCAGCCGTTGTCCGAGACTGGAGAACAGACGACATTGCTTGATCCCGGTCTTGTGGAGCAGGAGCTGCAGCGTGGTAGCGAGTACGCCGATACCGTAGCGAATCGAAGGGCCAAGCCGAATGCTGGAAGCCTCCGTGAAGTAGCGGGTCGGGCAGCTGATCTCGCCGATAGGAAAACCAAAATGGGCGGCTTGAGCCAGCATCTGGTTGTCAAATACGAAGTTATCGGAGTTTTCCTCCAGCGGTAGTGCTTCGAGCACCTCCCGGCTGAAAGCGCGGTAACCGGTATGGTATTCAGATAGCTTAATACCCAGAAACAGATTCTGTATCAGCGTCAGGAGTCGATTGGCGATATATTTATAAACAGGCATGCCGCCTTTCAGCGCTTGACCGCCTAAAATGCGCGAGGCTAAGGCGATCTCGTAGTGCCCTGAGGCGATCATTCCGGCCAGTGACAGAGCCAGGCGGGGAGAGTACTGGTAATCGGGATGCACCATAATGACAATGTCGGCTCCCTGTTGCAGGGCTGTCAGATAGCAGGTTTTCTGATTGCCGCCGTAGCCGCGGTTTTGTGGGTGAATAACCGTGTGAATGCCGAGTTTGGCAGCGAGCCCGGCCGTATCGTCCTGTGATTGGTCATCGACCAGAATGACTTCGTCGATAAAATCGTGGGGAAGGTCGTTGTAGGTCTGTTCCAGCGTCTGTGCCGCATTGTAAGCGGGCATGACAACAACTATTTTTTTCCCCAGCAGCATCCCTGTTACCTGTCTGTTTGTCGGTACGTAATTCAATGAACACCGCGCTAATCGTCGCGATGTTATCTGGCCGGGCATAATAACAAATTCACGAAAGGTAATTAACCCTGGACATCGTAACCTGATGAGAATCGCTGCGTGTTCGGAATGACGCGCACGG
>JBFGYY010000060.1:0-10602 GCA_041587095.1 Motiliproteus sp.
ACATCGGCTTCCACTGTAGGGTTGCCACGTGAATCCAGCACTTCCCGTGCCTTGATATCGATAATTTCAGCCATCTCGCCTTTTCACTCCAAGATTATAAAGCTTATCTATGCAAATTTATTCTGCAGCCGTCCCGGCCCAGATACAACAACAGCCGGCAAGCCGACTGTTGTAGGTACAAAATTATTTAACGCTTTTATCCAGCGCGGCCTTAACAAACCCGGCAAACAGGCCGTGACCATCGCGGGGGGTCGACGTAAATTCCGGATGGAACTGGCACGCGATGAACCAGGGATGGTCCGGCACTTCAACCACTTCGACCAGGGCGCCATCGATCGAGCGACCGGCAATACGTAACCCGGCGGCTTCCAGCTTGTCGAGGTAATTGTTATTGACCTCGTAGCGGTGACGATGACGCTCAACGATGACCTCCTGCCCGTAACAGGTATAGGCGTTGGAATCGGTCGCCAAACGACACTCCTGGCCACCCAGGCGCATCGTGCCACCCAGATCGGTTTCTTCGGTGCGGGTTTCCACATCACCTTCGGCAGTTGTCCACTCGGTAATCAAACCGATAACCGGGTGCTCGGCATCAAGCTTAAACTCGGTGCTGTTGGCTTCGGCCAGCCCCGCAACATTCCGCGCGTACTCGATAACCGCCACCTGCATACCCAGACAGATACCCAGATAAGGCACCTTGTTTTCACGGGCAAAACGCACCGTTTCGATCTTGCCTTCCACACCACGTTCGCCAAAACCGCCCGGCACAAGAATCGCGTCGACCTCTTCCAGTACCTCGGTGCCATTGCGCTCGATATCTTCGGAGTCAATATAGCGGAAGTTAACTTTGGTACGGTTACGGATACCGGCATGCGTCATCGCTTCAATCAGCGACTTATAGGCATCCAGCAGATCCATGTATTTGCCCACCATCGCAATGGTGACTTCTTTATGCGGATTAAGCTTGGCATCGACTACATGATCCCACTCGTCCAGGTTGGCAGGCTGGCAATCGAGGCGGAACTTATCCACAACGATTTCATCCAGGCCCTGCTCGTGCAGCATGCGCGGAATCCGATAGATGGTATTCGCGTCTTGCAGCGCAACCACGGCGCGCTCTTCGACGTTGGTAAACAACGACAACTTGCGACGGGCAGATGCAGGAATCTCATGGTCGGAGCGGCAAACCAGGATATCGGGCTGAATACCGATCGAACGCAGCTCTTTCACCGAATGCTGCGCCGGCTTGGTCTTGGTCTCACCGGCGGTTGCGATATAGGGCACCAGAACCAGGTGCATAAACAGCGCGCGGGTGCTGCCCAGCTCAACCTTCATCTGCCGAACGGCTTCCATAAACGGCAGCGATTCGATATCGCCGACGGTTCCGCCGATCTCGACCAGTGCCACATCGGCATCGCCGGCGCCTTCTACCACGCGACGTTTGATCTCATCGGTGATATGAGGAATGACCTGAACGGTGCCGCCCAGATAGTCACCACGACGCTCTTTGCGCAGCACTTCTTCGTAGATACGGCCGGTCGTGAAGTTATTACGCCGGGTCATGGTCGTACGGATAAAGCGCTCGTAGTGGCCCAGATCCAGGTCTGTCTCGGCCCCGTCCTCGGTCACGAACACTTCGCCATGCTGAAACGGACTCATCGTCCCGGGATCGACGTTAATATAGGGATCGAGCTTCAGCATGGTGACTTTAAGACCACGCGCTTCGAGAATAGCAGCCAGAGAAGCGGAGGCTATGCCTTTGCCAAGCGAAGACACAACACCACCCGTGACGAAAATGTAATGCGTCATTAGGAACCTGTGGGCAAGAGTTATAACTGTAAAAATGGGGGAGGCGCGAGCACCTCAAGATGGGAGCACAGGGTAACAGAAGCGACAGGAAACGACAATCGACAACCAGCGTTCAAAACATGAATCGTGCACATTTTACCCATCCCCATCTTGCCGAATCCAGGTCAGCCTGACGCCCGCGCCATCGGCCTTGGTCTGAAAACCCTCGCAAACCCATAGATCTGCCACGGCGGCCAGCTCTCCGTCACTGTATATCAAAGGCAGCCAGGGCCGTTCCCAAGGCGGCACACCCGCTTCCTGCAACAACTTCTTCAAGGTTTGCGAGCCTGATCGCCCGGCTGGACGGCATCGCTCTCCGCCTTGCCGATAACGAACGTCCACGCGGGCATCATCGGGTAGCAGCAGATGACCTTGCCCGTGCTCCGCAACCAGCGTGCCCCGGGGTAACCGCAGCGAGGATGTGAGATCCCAGGGCAACAGCACCTGTTCTGGTGGCGCAGCCGACTGCTCTGAGCGCTGTACATACAGCCGTTCACGGTAACGTACAACTTGCCAGCCTCCCAGGACCAGCACTGGCCGGGCATCGCGGCGCGCCCCGGCAACTTCATCCATAATACGGAGCAACTGAGCACGCTCCGGCAGTTCAACGCCGCTGCCAGCCAGCCAATAACGCAACAGGTTACACTGCCGGGCCCGCGACAATCCCAGCAACAACCGGCACGACAAGCCCTGCGCAGCCTCCTCGTCACAAGCCAGGTCCTGCGCGGCAAGGGTCTGATTCAATTCATCGGCTTCGGCACACAACAACGCAGTACGCTGCAACACCTGATCGGCCCCCTGCCAGCGCTGTCGCAGCAGCGGTAACACCTGATGCCGCAGGAAATTACGATCATAGCGATCACTTTGGTTGGAAGGGTCCTCCACCCAATCCAAAGCCTGAAGGTCGGCATAGCGCAGTATCTGGTCGCGGCTGCAATCGAGCAACGGCCTGAACAAGCGCCCTGCCCCCAACGAACGACCCGACGGCATAGCCCCCAACCCGTGCGGCCCCGCACCCCGCATAAGACGCAGCAACAAGGTCTCTGCCTGATCATCGCCATGGTGCGCCATCAACAGCACCTCACCCTTGGCGAGCCGCCGGAAAAACACCTCATAGCGGGCGTCGCGGGCGGCGGCCTCAACCCCGCCCCGCGAGCCCACGTTCACACGCACCACCTCAAGCTCAACCTGCCAGCGCTCGCAAAGCTGCCGGCAATGCTCGGCCCAACGATCCGCCTCGGGATGCAGCCCATGATGGATATGCAGGGCACGCAACCCTCGCTGCCGCAAGCCTGCAGCCACGGCCAGATGCAGCAGCACCACCGAATCGACGCCGCCGCTAAGCGCCACGACCCAGGCATCTGCCGAGCCTGCGCCGGTGAGGGCTTTGCAAAAAAAGTCCGGGGTTAACAAGGAGCTAGCGGGGCTATCCATTTATGCGACTCATCGTAACGATTACTGTGCGCCACACGACGCTGCTTGAATGGCCAATCATCGCATTATTGGGCCACAGGACCAATCTTGCTGCAGGGATATATCCCATCGCACCAAGAGCGAGCCCCCCCCCTGCCGGGTAAACAGCAGGCAAAAAAAACTCCGGCACCAGGCCGGAGTTTTTTTACAGAATGGCGCTAGCGCCTAAACACGAAGATCAGGACAGACCTTCGTCTTCACGCATATCCTTCATGCTCAGCTTGATACGGCCACGGGCATCAACATCCAGAACCTTGACCTTAACCATCTGGCCTTCTTTCAGGTGATCGCTGACCGCATTCACACGCTCGGCAGAGATCTGAGAGATGTGTACCAGACCGTCTTTGCCGGGCAGAATGTTAACAAACGCACCGAAATCGACGATCCGCTCAACCTTACCTTCGTAGATCTTGCCCACTTCGGCTTCTGCAGTGATCGCCATAACCGTATCGATTGCAGCCTTGGCACTGGCCTTGTCGGCCGCAAAGATCTTGATGCTGCCGTCGTCTTCGATATCGATGGAAGCGCCGGTCTCTTCGGTAATAGAACGGATGGTTGCGCCACCCTTGCCGATCACGTCGCGAATCTTGTCGGGGTTGATCTTGAGCATGGTCATGGCGGGCGCATTGTCATTCAGCTCCGGACGAGCATAGCCGATCACCTTGGCCATCTCACGCAGGATGTGCTGACGTGCATCCAGCGCCTGCTCCAGTGCGGTATCCATGATCTCTTCGGTGATACCTTCGATCTTGATATCCATCTGCAGTGCAGTGATACCACGCTCTGAACCGGCAACTTTAAAGTCCATGTCGCCCAGATGATCTTCATCACCCAGGATGTCGGTCAGTACGGCAAACTTGTCGCCTTCTTTGACCAGACCCATCGCGATACCCGCTACCGGGCGCTTAACCGGGACACCGGCATCCATCAGCGCCAACGAAGCACCACAGACCGACGCCATGGAGCTGGAACCGTTGGACTCGGTGATCTCGGAAACGACGCGAATGGTGTAAGGGAACTCATCCTGGCTCGGCATCATCGCCTGAATACCACGACGCGCCAGTCGGCCATGACCGATCTCGCGACGACCGGCACCCATCATGCGGCTGCACTCACCCACAGAATAACCGGGGAAGTTGTAGTGGAACAGGAAGGGGTCTTTACGCTCGCCTTCCAGCGCATCGATGATCTGTGCATCACGGGAAGTACCCAGCGTTGCCGTTACGATCGCCTGTGTTTCACCACGGGTGAACAGAGAAGAACCGTGGGTCTTGCCCAGCACGCCCACTTCCACTTCGATGGGACGAACCGTCTTGGTATCACGACCGTCGATACGCGGCTCACCGTTCACAACCCGGCTACGCACAATGCTCTTTTCTGTTGAAGCGAACAGCCCTTCAACCTCTTTGGCGTCAGCCAGCGGCGCGTCGCCTTCGGAAAACTGCGCAACAGCCTGCTTACGAACTTCACCCAGACGGGTGTAGCGGGCCATCTTGTCACTGATCTGGTATGCCTCGGTGATCGCGCCACCAAAGGTGCTCTTGATCTGATCTTTCAGCTCGGTATTGACGTCAGCTGGCTGCCAGTCCCACATCGGCTTGGCATTCTCTGCCGCAAACTCGCTGATCGCGTCGATAGCAACCTGCATTTCGGTATGGGCAAACAGCACAGCACCCAGCATTTCGTCTTCGCTCAGCTCCTGCGCTTCTGATTCAACCATCAGAACGGCATCTTTGGTGCCGGCAACAACCATGTCCAGCATCGAGGTTTCCATCTGCTCAAAGCTGGGGTTGAGGGAGTAGCCATTTTCTTCGTCAAAACCGACTCGCGCGCAACCGATCGGGCCTTTAAACGGAATACCGGAGATGGCCAGCGCGGCAGAGGTACCGAGCATAGCAGCGATATCCGGGCAGTTTTTCTTGTCTGCAGACACGACAGTACAGATAACCTGCACTTCGTTCATGAAACCTTTAGGGAACAGCGGACGGATCGGACGGTCGATCAGACGCGAAGTCAGGGTTTCAAATTCGCTGGGCCGTGCTTCACGCTTAAAGAAACCACCCGGGATCTTACCAACGGAGTATGTCTTCTGCTGATAGTGAACGGACAGCGGAAAAAAGCCCTGATCGGGGCGAGCAGTCTTAGCACCAACGACAGTGGCCAGAACCTGGTTCTCACCCATGGTTACCAGTACGGCACCGGATGCCTGACGTGCGATACGACCAGTTTCAAGTGTGACCGTCTGGTCACCAAACTGGAATGTCTTGGTCTTGGGAGTTAAATCCACAGTGAATTCCTTTATAGATAACGTTTCACTGTACCTGTCCAAACGACACTGCGCTGGAGCGCACCTGCTTTGCCGGACTAGCTCGTACTCTGCTGGACGCTGCACCCTCAGGGTGGTGACTGCATCGGTAGCCAGCTTGCGCTGACCAACGCCCATCAGAGTACGGGCTTACAAAGAGCATGGGCTTATAAACAGATGTTTCAGGTACAACTTACAAAAAATCCCGCACAAGGCGGGCTTAATTTCCCGAAGGAAAAAACAAAGGCCATGGTGCAACACCATGGCCTTTGGCAGAACGGTTTAGCGACGCAGACCCAAGCTGCTGATCAGCGCTGAATAACGCTCAACATTCTTGGACTTCAGGTAGTCCAGCAATTTACGACGCTGGTTTACCATGCGGATCAGACCACGACGTGAGTGGTGATCCTTCTTGTTGGCTTTAAAGTGATCCTGCAGACCCAGGATATTGCCAGTCAGCAGAGCGACCTGCACTTCAGGGGAACCGGTGTCGCCTTCGGCGCGCTGGTACTTTGCTACGATCTCTGCTTTCTGTTCGGCGGATAGAGCCATGGTATTACTTCCTTCTTGAATATGCATACGACAGTCTGTCGTACCGGTTAAATTAACGTACGCACCGTGCATATTTACAGTACGACGTAGTCTCAACAAATCAGCTGATTTATTGAGAAGTTCTTATCAGACGCCGCGCCACGAGGGTCGCATCGTCCTGTATCTCGCCAAGGCCGATAAAATGCCCATCGTTGCGGAACATTAAAACGGCTGAGGGCGCCCCGGAAAACGCCTGCAAGGCACGACCGTTCATCATGCCGGCGGCCTGCTCGTCGGTCAGAGTCACCTTAGGCAACTGATCGACAGCGCTCCAGGGGGCTAATAATACATCATCCAGCGCTGCTTGGGAGGCCTGTTCATGCTCCTCGGCCGCATTTTTAGCGCCTTGCTCGGCAATCGCCTCAAGCTGATCCAAAGTAAGCATCTGCTCGGCCCGGTAAGGACCACACTCCAGACGCCGCAAAACCTTGACGTGCGCACCGCAACCCAGCAACAAGCCCAGGTCTTCGACAATCGAGCGCACATAGGTTCCCTTGCTGGCGCGAATATCCAGATCCAGCTCATCGCCACGAAAAGCCAGCAATTCGATGGAGTAGATCGTCACCTGCCGGGGCTTGACCTCAACTTTGATTCCCTTACGCGCCAGCTTATACAGCGGCTGCCCCTGGTGCTTAAGGGCGGAATACATGGAGGGAACCTGTGTAATCTCACCGCGAAAGTGCTCATCGAGCAGGGCATTGATACGCTCAGCACTGACATTTTCCACCGCCCGCTCCTCGATAACCGCACCGTCGGCATCGCTGGAATCGGTACGGATACCCAGCTTGGCCGTGGTTAAATAGCGCTTATCGGAGTCGAGCAGGAACTGGGAAAACTTGGTCGCCTCTCCCAGGCAGATAGGCAACAAACCGGTTGCTAACGGATCCAGCGCACCGGTATGGCCCGCCTTGGCGGCGCCGTACAAACGTTTGACCTGCTGCAACACCCGGTTAGAGCTGGCACCACCTGCCTTATCCAGCAAGACGATGCCATCGACCGAACGGCCTTTATGACGACGCCCCACCTCAGCGGTCTCCCGCGTCGGAGTCCTTGTCGCCATTCGCATCCGATGGCGCGTCAGGCGCACCATCGGGCTGGCGCTGACGATCCTCGCTAACCACTTTCTCGATCAGAGAAGACAGAAAGTTTCCGCGCGAAACGCTGGCGTCATAATGGAACCGTAACGCCGGTACGACACGCAATTTAATACTTTGCGCGATACGCCCGCGCAGAAAGCCGGAGGCCCGATTCAGAATCTTCAGCGATTCGCTGATCGCCTCCGGTGAGTCCTCGTCATCCAGTACAGTGACATAAATGTCGGCATAGTTAAGATCCCGGGAGACCTTAACACCGCTGACGGTGACCAGACCCAGCCGGGGGTCTCTGACCTCCTGCTGGATCAACTTTGCCAGGTCACGCTGCATCTGTTCGGCGATACGCTGGGTTCGACTGAATTCTCTGGCCATGGGTAATTACAGCTTCCGCGCCACTTCAGTGACTTCAAACACTTCGATCTGGTCTCCGACCTTCACGTCATAGTTCTTCACACCGATACCACACTCCATACCGGAGCGCACTTCGCTGACGTTATCCTTAAAGCGACGCAGTGAATCCAGTTCGCCTTCGTGAATAACCACGTTATCGCGCAGAACCCGGATCTTCTTGCTGCTATGAACCGTACCTTCAACCACCAGACAGCCAGCAACCTGACCGAACTTGGGCGAACGGAACACTTCACGCACGTTGGCGATACCCAGAATATCTTCGCGCAGCTCGGGGGCCAGCATGCCAGACAACGCCTGCTTAACATCATCGATGATGTCATAGATGACGCTGTAGTAACGCAGGTCCGTACCTTCTTTCTCGACCAGCGCACGCGCTGATGCATCGGCACGCACGTTGAAGCCAAAGATAACAGCGCTAGAAGCCAGCGCCAGGTTAACGTCGGTTTCGGTGATGCCACCGACTCCGCTGGAAACCACGTTCACTTTCACTTCATCGGTCGCCAGATCGGCCAAAGATGAGGTCAGCGCTTCCAGAGAGCCGCGCACGTCGGTCTTCAGGACCACGTTCAGCGCAGAGACTTCGTTAGCACCCATGTTCTCGAAGATATTATCCAGTTTCGCAGCGCGCTGACGCGCCAGCTTAACTTCGCGGTACTTACCCTGACGGAACAGCGCGACTTCACGCGCCTTCTTCTCATCAGCGACGACGGTAAACTCATCGCCCGCATCAGGCGTCCCATCAAGGCCTAAAATTTCGACCGGGATCGATGGACCGGCTTCTTTTACAACCTGACCATTTTCATCCAGCATGGCGCGCACACGGCCATAGTTAAGACCCGCCAACACCATATCGCCCTGACGCAGGGTACCGTTCTGGACCAGCAACGTTGACACGGCGCCACGCCCTTTATCCAGACGCGATTCGACGACCACACCCATACCCGGTGCGGATGGAACGGCTTTCAATTCAAGCACTTCAGATTGAAGCAGCACGGCGTCCAGCAGTTCATCGATACCCTGCCCCGTTTTAGCGGAGACCTCGATAAACTGGACGTCGCCACCCCAATCTTCAGGCACCACACCTTTGGCGGCCAATTCACTCTTGACGCGCTCAGGGTCCGCACCTTCTTTATCGATCTTGTTCACGGCCACAACAATCGGCACGTCACCTGCCAGCGCATGCTGGACCGCTTCTTCGGTCTGCGGCATCACACCGTCATCAGCCGCGACCACCAGGATAACAATATCGGTCGCCTTGGCACCGCGTGCACGCATCGCGGTAAACGCGGCGTGGCCCGGAGTATCCAGGAAGCTGATCATGCCATGTCCGGTTTCGACGTGGTAAGCACCGATATGCTGGGTAATTCCGCCGGACTCGCCCGCAGCAACCTTGGTCGCACGGATATAATCGAGCAGAGACGTTTTACCGTGGTCAACGTGGCCCATTACGGTTACAACCGGCGCACGAGACTCTTCTTCGCCTTCGTAGCTGATGGCATCCATCATGCGATCTTCAACCGTATTGGCGCTGGCCAGCACCGGCTTATGCCCCATCTCTTCGACGATGATGCTTGCAGTATCCTGATCGATGATCTGGTTAATGGTGGCAGCCGCCCCCATCTTGAACATCACCTTGATAACTTCCGCAGCTTTGACCGTCATTTTCTTAGCCAGGTCAGCAACAGAGATCGCCTCGGGTACTTCTACTTCGTGAATTACCGCCGCGGTTGGCCGTGCAAACCCGTGCTGCTTGGACTGAGCAGGCGCCTTTAACTTGTTACGCTTGGGCTTACCACGATAGCGTTCCTCACCACCGGTACCCATTCCCTGACTACGACGCGCCAGTTTGGGTGATTTCTTCTCGCCACGCGGCGCATCATCATTGTTGCTTTTCTTGCCCGATTTACGCTTACCGCCATCGCGGCCTGAATCGCTGTCGCCGGAACCTTTCTTACCCGCGTCGGAAGCTTTACGTGCACCACCGGTAGCTTCGGCATCTTTACGCGCTGCCGCCAGCTCAGCGGCGGTACGAGTCGCCGCCTCTTCGGACGCTTTGCGCGCTGCAGCCTCTTCGGCCGCTTTCGCTGCAGCAGCTTCTTCTGCCGCCTTACGGGCAGCCTCTTCAGCCGCTTTATTTGCCAGCGCATCAACGGAGACCGCTTCCAGCGCATTGGCTTGCTGGTTCAACTCCTCTTCTGCAGCTGCGGGCATTCCATCGCGCTTGACGTAGACACGCTTCTTTCTGACTTCGACACTCACGGTCTTCTTAGCACCGCTGCGCTCAACCTTCAGCTGACTGGTTGTTTTGCGCTTTAACGTAATGCGCTTTGGAGCAGTCTCTTCTGACTCACCATGACTGCGCTTAAGCGAAGCAAGCAACGTCTGACGCTCTTGCTCAGTAACAGGCGCACTAGCGCTGTTATGGGATAAACCGGCATCTTTCATCTGCTTAAGCAAACGATCGGCGGGGACCCCTACTACCTCGGCAAGCTCTTGAACGGTAACTTCTGCCATTTCGGTTCTCCTGTGTTCAGACCTCTGGCTATTCCGCAAACCAGGGCGCGCGGGCGGTCATGATAAGTTGACCAGCCTTCTGTTCATCCATTCCATCGATCTCAAGCATTTCGTCAATTGACTGCTCTGCGAGATCTTCCATGGTCACAATACCCTTGCTGGCCAAGACGAAAGCCAGATGCCGATCCATACCATCCATATTCAACAGATCATCGGCGGGCTTTGCCTCGTCCAGTTCCTCTTCGGAGGCGATAGCCAAGTTCAGCAGCGCATCTTTTGCACGCTGACGCAGCTCACTGACCGTTTCTTCATCGAGACCATCGATCTCGAGCATCTCTTCTATGGGGACGTAAGCTACCTCTTCCA
>JBFGYY010000061.1:0-10557 GCA_041587095.1 Motiliproteus sp.
CAACACCGGATAGATGCCTTCGAGGTCGGCGCCAGCGATTTCGTTACCAAGCCCCTGCTGGGCGAGGAGATCCTGGCCCGGATCAGGATGCACTTGAGTAATCGCGTGTTAATCAAGCAACTTTCAGGATACAGCGAACGGGTAAAGTCCGAATTAATCAGCGCCAGGCGCATGCAAAACGAGTTAATACCCGATGACGCTGATGTCGCTGTATTAGGCCAACGCTACGGGATGGATATAGCCCACTTCTATCAGGCATCCACCGAGCTGGGGGGCGACTATTACGGCTTTATCCCCATAGATGACAACCGCTTAGCTTTCTACATGGGTGATTTTGCCGGGCATGGTGTCACAGCGGCCATTAATACGTTTCGCATGCAGATACTGATTCCTCAGGAACAAGCCAACATCGACGATCCAACACGCTTTTTAACATCGCTAAACGATCGGCTGCAGAGCTTTCTTTCCGTCGGACAGTTTTCTACCCTGCTTTATGGCATCGTCGATTGTCGTAATTGGACGCTACACTATGCAACAGCAGCTGCGCCCAAACCACTGCTGCTTACGGGGGGCGAAACCAATATTCTCGGCAGTGAAGGCACGCCCATAGGCATCAGTCAGACGCTGTTCGACGTGGAGGAGTACTGCATCAATTTACCAGAGCAAGGTACGTTAATCTTCCACAGCGATGCGCTTATCGAAGAAAAAGGTATCGACGGCACCTTTTTTGGCCGTGAGCGCCTACTCGGGTTACTCGACCACGGATCCTCTGCCCTGGATGCTCAAGGGCATATCACTCAGATGGTAGAAACGCTAAGTGATCATGCCGATGGTCAGTTATTCAGTGATGACCTTACGATTCTGGTTATGGGTTTTAAACGTTAGGAACAAACCAGAATGGATTCAGGCCCCGTTGCCAACAGAACGACACGGCAGCGGATTAGCTCTTTTACGCCTTGAATTAACAAGCGGGTATCCCAAGCGCGCCTCTAAGCGCAGCTACCATAGACATTGCGGAGTTACTCAACATGCCACTCGTTTCTAACAAGTTCACACGAATACTATGCCTGACAGCCTGTATCTTCGGGTTGTCGGCCTGCGGGAATTCAGATCCCTATGTGCTGGGTTTTATCGGCGGTCTTTCCGGACGCGTTGCCGACTTAGGGATCGCAGGGCGTAATGGTGTTCTTCTGGCAGTTGAGGAGCAAAATCGCTCCGGCGGGATCAATGGACGAAAAGTACTGCTTGAAATTCGTGATGATCAGCAAGATGAAGCCGCAGCCCGAGCAGGTGTAAACGAGCTGATAGCAATGGATGCGGCCGTTATTATCGGGCATATGACCAGCTCCATGTCGGTAAAAACTGTTCCTCTGATGAATGAAAAACGCATCGTTCTGCTCAGCCCGACAACGACGACACAACAATTAACCGGCATTGATGATTATTTTATCCGCGTTATCCGCGATACCGCCGCATACGGCGAGCGCAATGCCAAGTACCGTTATGTAAGCCAGGGTTTGCGCAGAATCGTCATTGTGTACGACACCCGCAATGCGGCTTACACAGAGAGCTGGCTACACAGCTTCAAGACCTCATTCGAAAAGCTGGGCGGCAAAGTACTTAAAGCGATCCCGTTCCGATCCGGCGACGATGTGCATTTTTCCCAATTGGCCGAGCAGATGCTGATTGAGAAGCCCGACTCGATCCAGATCATCACCGGCGCCATGGATGCAGCCCTGCTTATTCAGCAGATTCGCAAGGTGGAACCCGATCTGCCCGTTGCCACATCGGAGTGGGCCGCGACTGAAAAGCTCATAGAGCTTGGCAGCCCCGCCGTTGAAGGTGTCGTAATGGCACAGTTTTTCGACCGCGACAGCCCGTTACCGCATTACCAGCAATTTAAAAAAATGTTTGAAAAGCGCTTTTCGCACCCCCCCGGTTTCGCCGAAATAGCCGGTTACGATGCGGCGACCGTGGCGATGCGGGCGCTCGCACAGCAACGTAGTGATGAGGACCTGAAACAAACCATTATTCGTATTGGATCATTCCCAGGGGCTCAAGGAACGGTCAACATCGACCGCTTTGGTGATGCCATACGAGAGACCTATGTGACAAAAATTGAAAACGGGACCTTCAAGCTTATTCAATGAACGTCTCTAGCCGCTCGCTCACTCAAGCCATCTTCACCAACCAGGTTATCCTGGTGTTTCTCAGCATGTCGGTCATTGTGCCTGTGGTCTACATGCTGATGTTGTTTGATCTGGAAGACCGCGCCCAAAAGAGTAACAAGCTGCTTGCTACGGCTGTTTCGGCCCAGGTTGCGGAATTTCTAAACACGCCCGAACTTTTGCTCAAGAGTCTGTCGCTGCATGAGAAACGAGAACAACCGACTCCACTGAGTCAGCAACGCGAATTAATGGATCGTTTGATTGATCAGACAAATGCCTTTGATGCAATCTACCTCCTGTCTCCGGAAAACCGGGTAAAAGCCGTTGGCTTACCCCTATCACGCCGTGCATTTCGTGGTGACTACGAAGATATTTATCATAGTTCCAAGGGGGTTATAGAAAAAGCCCGCTCAACCCAACGAGCACAATGGTCTAATACCTTTCTGTCCGTGTTGAGCAGTACATCTCTGGAGTTGGCGTTGCCACAACGACATGGAGATGTGGTGGTCGGGCTCTTCAGTATCGAACAACTTTCCCGATATGTGCAGACGCTGGACGTCGGGAGTGACACGCTAACGTTCATAGTTGACGGGCGCGGCCAACTCATTGCATTTCCGGATCCGTCCGTGGCTCAGCAACAGCTCAATATCAGCAATCAACCATTGATCGCTTCCACGTTGCGAGGAGAGGAACGTACCGGTGAACTAATATTTTCGCAACGAAGCTACCTGGCCAGCACGCGCAAGGTACCCGCCATGGACTGGATCGTCGTGGCAGCCCAACCCTTCGACAATATTACCCATGATATCCAAACGACATTATTCGGTGTGTTTTTGGCTGCGTTATTTGCCATAGCGCTGGCGCTGCTCATCAGCCGACTCCTGGCCGATAAACTGGCACGGCCTTTCATGCAATTGACCCTGGCTACTGAACAACTCCAGCAAGGAAACTTTGATTTTATTTTTCCAAAGTCGTCCGTGCGGGAAGTCCAGGTGATGAGCCAAAGCTTTGAGCGTATGGCCCGGGAGCTTCGCGTCCAGCAGCGCTCCCTGAGTGACAGTGAAAGAAAATATCGCGACCTGGTCAACAAGGTGCCTTGCGTCATTTACCGGATTACAGCCGTTCGCGGAGAAGTAGATTTTATCGGCTCGGCAATCGAAGCGTTAACCGGTTATAAGCCCCATGATTTTATAGAAGGCAAACACATTCGATTAGACGACTTAATAATCGATGAGGATCAACAAAAGCGTCAAATCCTAATCCAAAACAGATGCGCCTCGCGCCAGCCCTGGCAGATTGAGTACCGGCTACGGCATTGTGATGGTTCAATCAGGTGGGTCTACGAAGAGGGCGCAGAGAGTTTCGATGAACAGACCGGGCAAGCCTATCGTGATGCGATGATTATCGATAATACCCATCGAAGGCAAGCAGAGCGCCAGCAACAGGAGCAGATAGAGTTTATGCTGACGCTGCTGGACACGGTACCAAGCCCAATCTATTACAAAAATCAAACTGGAGAATATCTTGGCTGTAATCACGCCTTTGAAACCTACTTTGATATCACCCAGGCCGATCTGATCGGTAAGAAGGCGATCGAAACCGATTCGCTACCGGTAACCCAGCAGGCTTTGGCTGACGGAGATGCGCATCTATTGCATCATTTGGCCACACAAAGTGACGATCTTTACCTGAATGTCGCTGGCCAGGCACGCTTTATCACCTTAAAACGAGCCTCCTTTTCCAACGCCGAAGGTGCCGTTGCAGGGATGGTCGGCGTTATCTATGACCTGACAGACCGGGTTAAAGCCGAGCGGGAAAGCCGGCAATTGCGTCTTTATCTGGGTAACGTCATCGACTCGATGCCCTCTATACTGTTTGCCATATCAGACAAGTTAGAGGTGATGCAGGTAAACCGGGCAGGACGCCAGCGTATGCACGCAGCGGGTATTGATCAACCATCTTATAAGGACCTGCTCAACCAATTCGGTCTGCAGGATCACTGGGTTGTCACCGCGCTTGCTGAAGATCAGACAGCCACCTTACGACGCCAACCCCGGGCCGGCATCGAGCTGGTTGAAGATATTACCATCTACCCGCTAGACAGCTCGGTCGGTGGCGGCGCGGTTCTGCGGATCGACGATGTAACTGACCAAATTCGGATCGAAGAGATGATGGCTCAGTCCGAAAAGATGCTCAGTGTCGGCGGGTTGGCGGCAGGCATGGCTCATGAAATAAATAATCCGCTGGCGGGTATTTTACAAAACACTCAAGTGTTAAAAAACCGCCTCAACCCCGGCTTCAAACCTAACCAGCGTGCCGCCAAGGATTGTAATTTGCAGCTGGACGCGCTGCTTCGTTATCTTGAGAATCGCTCTATCCCTCAGATGCTGGCAGCGATCGAGGAGTCCGGTAAACGCGCCGCCCGCATCGTAGAGAACATGCTGAGTTTCTCTCGCAAGGGTGATTCAGACTTTGTCCCCGTGTTACTTCAGGAGCTGTTGGATCAAACCATTGAGCTTAGCTTGAATGATTACGACCTTAAGCATAACTATAACTTTGGTGATATAACGATTGTCCGCGACTATGCGCCCATGGGGGCGGTGCGTTGCTCACCCAGCAAATTGCAGCAAGTATTCTTCAATCTAATAAAAAACAGCGCTCAGGCTATGGTGGGGGCAACGGGGCCGTTGCAGCTTACATTACGGCTGAGGCCCCGAGGCGAATCCGCCCATATTGAGATTGAAGATTCCGGGCCGGGCATCTCGCCTGACGCCATCAAACGCGTATTTGAACCATTTTTCACGACGAAAGGTGTGGGTATTGGTACCGGATTAGGCTTATCCGTTTCCTACTTTATCGTGACCGAAAATCATAAAGGCAACATGTGGGTGGAATCCAGCTTGGGCAAAGGAGCTAAATTTATTATCGAGCTGCCTCTGCACGCTCCCCCCGCGCAGCCAGCATAGCCAAAGGAATGATTACAATAAAACCATCAGATTCCTGCGAGTATTACCGTATTTTTACTGCTGGTGCGGTTATTATCATTTACCGGAACATCGCCGCAAGGACCAAGGAATCACTAATATTTGAAGGGTTTAAAACGTGTCGTACCCCTTAATTTTAACCATCGATGACGAATCTGCGATTCGAGACAGCTTCTGCCATTATCTGGAAGACCTGAACTACCAAGTATTACAGGCATGTGATGGTCAGCAAGGCATCCTTAAGATGGAGACAGCACAACCGGATCTGGTGCTGGTCGATCTGCGCATGCCCGACTCTGACGGTCTTGATGTACTTCGCTGGGCAAAAACACAAGCTCCGCTCACGCCTATTATTGTTGTATCTGGCACGGGCGTTATCAGCGATGTCATCGAAGCCTTACAATTGGGTGCCTGGGATTACCTCCTAAAACCGGTTAATGATCTTGAAATGTTGCGCCTTGCCATCGAGCGCGCGTTAGAAAAATCCTATCTTCGCCGCCAGGCGGCAAATTACCAACAGCGCTTGCAACGTGAAGTTGCGCAACGCACACAGGAGCTTCTTAGCGCGAATAGGGAGCTAAACATAGCCGCCTCGGCATTCAATACCCACGATGCCATCCTCATTACGGATGCCCAGGGAAACATTATACGAGCCAATGCGGCGGCGGAACGCCTGACAGGATATTCACAGGATGAACTGATCGGGAAATCACCCAGTTTGTTCAAATCGGGGAAGCATGACGAGGCATTTTATAACGCTCTTTGGGAAACGCTTCACACCACGGGTCAGTGGCAAGGTGAAATGTGGAACCGCTCCCGTGATGGCAACACCTACCCGATCTGGCAAAGTATCACGGCCGTCAGAGGCGACTCTGATAGCGTCGCCTATTATGTGGGCGTATCAACCGACCTCTCTGAACTGAAAGCAAAAGAACGCATGCTCGAGCACCGTGCACAGGAAGAGCGCGTGCTGGGGAGCATCGCCAACCTGGCCATGAAATTTATGGACTCAGAGCCGTTCATTCGTCAAGCGCTACAATTGTTGCAACAGCAGTTACCCGATTTAGGGCTACTGAGTCATGTGCAACTTTGGCACAACGATGCTCAAGCATGGAAGTGCCGGGATATTCTCAGTTTACAAGGCAGCGTTATTACCCCGCCGCCAAGCAAGCAATTAGCGTTGGCAGCCCAATCCAACGACGCTGTAACCTCCATATTGGAGGGTACGATCCGGTATTTCCTTATTCCTTTGCGTTCGCAACGCAGAGACCTTGGCGTGCTTGTACTCTGCAGTGACGTTACCGATCTCGATGACGCCGTGGAGCCCTTTCTAGTCCGCCTCGGTGAAGTTCTCCCTCTGGCGATGCTACACCAGGAATCAGAACGGGAACTGCACTATCAGGCCAACCATGACAGTTTGACTGCGCTGCCAAATCGCCAATCGCTGAAGCTGCTCTTAGAGCAACAGATCAGTTCAGCGCGCAGACGTAATGAACGAGGCGTCGTACTATTTCTGGATCTGGATAATTTCAAGACACTGAATGACTCACTCGGGCACAGCCAGGGAGACTTGCTACTGCAACAGCTCGGCGCCCGGGTTCGAACCGCTCTCCGTGACGAAGATATTCTGGCACGCCTGGGTGGAGATGAATTTGTGATTTTACTGCCGCCGAGACCCTTAGAGTCCGATGACACCCTGAACATGGCCGCGCATGTGGCCGAGAAAATCAAAAAAGTCATCAATCGCCCTTTCCAACTGGACGTTCACGAATACATGGTCGGCTGCTCCATCGGTGTCGCGATCTTTCCCGACGCCGGGAACAGTTCAGAAGAACTCCTCAAACACGCTGATATCGCCATGTACCTGGCCAAAGCCGCCGGGCGTAACAGCGTCAGGTTCTACTCTCCTGGCTTGCAACAAGCGGCAGACCGACGACTCTATTTGGAACATAAGCTGCGACGTGCCATAAGCCAGTCTGAACTTGAGCCCTATTTTCAACCACAGCTCAATCATGAAGGCCAAGTCATTGGCGCAGAAGTACTGCTGCGCTGGCACAATAGCGAGGATGGCTGGGTCTCACCGGCTGAATTTATTCCGGTTGCTGAAGAGTCAGGTTTAATTATCCCAATCAGCAACTGGCTACTCGGTGAAGTCTGTCAGTGTATGAAACACTGGCGAGATCTGGGGCTGTTTGAGCAACTAAAAACCGTATCGATCAATGTCAGTCCGAATCAGTTTTATCAACCCGACTTTGCAGAGATGGTCTTAAACGTTATCAAACGGTTCGATATCTCCCCGGAGACTCTGATGCTGGAGATAACAGAGGGGGTTGTGTTGTGTAATCTGGAAGATTCTATCGAGATTATGCGCAACCTGGGGCAACAAGGGGTACGTTTCTCTCTTGATGACTTTGGGACCGGGTACTCTTCATTGGCCTACCTGAAAAAATTACCGGTGGATGAAATAAAGATCGATAAGTCATTTATTCTCGAAATCGATAAAAACCCCGATGATGTTATGATTGTGGATGCCATTTTGTCACTGGCTAGTCACTTTGAGCTAACGACGGTGGCCGAAGGGGTTGAAACGCAAGAAGCCTTAACAATGTTGCGAGATCGTCAGTGCGCCGTTTACCAGGGGTTCTATTTCAGCCGCCCTTTGCCCGAAGGCGAGTTTCTGGCGTTTCTTAGCCAAGGCCAATCAATGTTGAAGGACGATTTATAGGTCAGGACGTATTAATAAGTAAGCACAGAAGACCAGATCATGCAGACCAGTCCGAACCAACTCGTGAGTATTGCGACCGCTGCCAGCAACAGCACCGATTTCAACCAGGCAATTAGCGCTGCCGCACTAGAACTTAACGCACAATGGGACCGATCACCGGATTTAGTGATCGCCTATCACACAGAAACCGCCAATAATCCGCTCGTCAGTTATGCGCTGAACAGCCACTTTACCCACTCCAGGTTGATTGGTGCTTCCTCCTGTCATGGTGCCATGACCGATGCAGGCCTGTTCGGTCAAGAACAGTTTGGTGTGGCGCTGTGGGCCATCTCTGATCCGCAAGGTTGTTACGGTGTAGGTTTCTCTGAATACGGCTTCAATGTGCCTGAGGCGACTATCTTCGCCCTGGAGCAGGCACTGAAACAAGCCAATGCCAGCCAACCACGACCCGCGCTGGTTTGGATGCATGCGACACCCGGTTCTGAGGAGACAGTCATCGCAGCGATTAACAGCTACTTTGCAGGTAAAGTGCCCATTGTCGGCGGCTCCTGCGCGGATAATGACATTGCAGGTCATTGGCACTGCCTGGTGAACGGCCTTTCGGCGAACAACGCGGTATCCATCGCAGTGATGTTTCCTTCTACGGATATCGGCTACAGCTTTCAAAGCGGTTATGCCCCTACTGAATACACAGGAATGGTCACCCGCGCCAAAGATCGCACCATTTACGAAATAGACCACCAACCCGCTGCAACTGTTTATAATCGCTGGCTCGGCGGCCAACTGGACGATCTTCTGGAGTCGGCAGAACCACAGAATATCTTGCACCGAACCTCTCTTTTTCCCTTAGGCCACGTGGTAGGACAAACAACCTCCGATCAACACCTCGCACCTAATTATCTGCTGCTGCATCCTGAGCGTATCACCCCAGATAAGGGCTTATCGTTGTTTGCCAATATCAAAGAGGGCGAAGACATTATCATGCTGCAAGGCACTATCGCGAGCCTGGTTAACAGATCCGGAGAGGTGATAGAAAATGCGCAGCACAATGCGTCGATAAGGTCTGAAGATATAGCCGGAGGACTTGTTATCTATTGTGCCGGCTGCATGCTCACGGTTGGCGACGAGATGCCTAAGGTTATCGCGGGGATGCGAAAAGCATTGTGCGGGCAACCCTTTATCGGGGCATTCACCTTTGGCGAACAAGGTTGCTTTAACGGCGGTGAAAATCGCCACGGCAACCTGATGATATCCACGGTTGTCTTCAGCCGGTCGACAAAAAGCAACACAAGCAAGTCCCGCGAGTGAACCCAGCGGGACAAGGTCACCTAAAAGCCAGCGTTACAGGGCCACCGCAAGAAACAGATTTTCATCCGGTTTACGGCTGTTGTCGATCTGTGCCTGTACCTGCGCATCAATCATCGCACTACCCGCTTCATACAAACCGCACAAGCGCAGCGCTTTGCGCAAGTCGACCCGTTGCCCCAGGTATTCATAAATCACCCGCGTGCAGGCGGGTTCGCGCCGATCACTGGCCGACACCCCCAGCTTCAGGCCCGACAGTTTGTTGACCCGGCTCTTGAAAGTCGGATAGAGAATGGTTTGAGTCACCTCGTTACCGGTCAGTGTTTCGTAGTCGAGCATAAAAATACGGTCACTGAGAAACAGCGCAGCCCCCTGATAACGGCTGTGTATCACCCGTCCGTCCGCACCTTCGGGCCGCATACGCTCAATTCGCCGGTAGTAGATCGCGCCTTTCTCAGCGCGTATTTGCACCAGATTGCGCAATATCTTGCCCGGAAATGCCATGGAGTAGTAAATCTCGAAATAATAGCCCAGGTATTTATCAAACTTGCCCTGCGACTGCTCCTGCAGCTTATCGATATGAGCGGTATAAGGCCTGGCCACACCTTCCTGTTCCGGCGTGGCACGGATCTGCACGATCTGCGTAAACTGCGCATGGGGCAGGAAAATTTCATACTCTTCCACGCCGAAGAAATCACAGATGCGGCGCAGAATAAACTTCGACGGTAGGCTGGATCCCGACAGATACTTGTTGAATTGCGATCGGTTAATCGGCAACTTGCGGCACACTTCGGCAATCGATTTGTAATAACTGCTTAGCAGGCGAAGATTTTGTGAAAAATCATCTCCCATAACTTCACACCTCGTTTTTTATAATTATGTCACCAGCGATGCTAGTAGGAGCCACAGTAACAACAACTAGCGCCAATGTGTACCAGCTAGCGAACTTGTCGTCGCAACGGTCGTCTGGTCTTATGGAACAGGTATACTGCGGCCTCGAAACAGCGCACCTGCCGACACATAGCCGGCACCCCTGTTTAACAAGCCCCAATGCTGCCCAACCGGCTTGCTGAAGCCCGGACAGTACAACACTGAACGAACATTCATTGTGATAACGCTATGCCCACAGATTTAAAGACATTGCCTGCGACCAAGAAGCGAATTTACATCCTGTACAGTGGCGGAACGATTGGCATGCAGCGCTCGGACGCCGGCTATATCCCTATGCCGGGCCTTGCGGACCTGATCGCTGAAAAAATCCCCATGCACCTGTCGGCAAATATGCCGGTTTATGTCCTGGAGGAGCTGGATGAACTGATCGACAGCGCTAACGCCGCACCGCAGGACTGGACGCGAATCGGGCAGCGGATCCTCG
>JBFGYY010000062.1:0-10464 GCA_041587095.1 Motiliproteus sp.
GGCCTACCCGATGGACCATGAGATGTGGGAATTTCTGGCTTATGCGGCCGGCACCGGCGGCAGCTGTTTGATTATCGGTTCCGCTGCAGGCGTTGCTGCGATGGGTATGGAACGGATCAACTTCTTCTGGTACATGAAGGTCATGACGCCCTTGGCGCTGATGGGCTACGTGGCGGGAGCCGCGGTTTACCAGTTTATGTGACAGCGCATTTTCGTGGGCTTAGTTTGCAGCGGTGATTTTTTACCGCTGTCTAACCTGAGAGTCTGACGGTTTCCCTGCATAAAAAAACCCGGGCAAGCCCGGGTTTTTGCTTTGATCACAACCAGTTTGTCACGCTACAGCGTCGCGAACACCTTCTCGGCCGCATCCAGTGTGAACTGAATATCTTCGGCGGTGTGGGCGGCGGACATAAAGCCGGCTTCATAGCTGGCCGGAGCCAGATACACGCCGGCTTCGAGCATGCCGTGGAAGAATTTATTGAAGCGGTCGTTGTTGCAGGCCATGACCTGCGAGTAGTTGGTGACCTGCTTCTCTTCGGTGAAGAAACAACCGAACATGGAACCCACGTGGTTGGTGGTGAAAGGGATGCCGGCTGCGTCAGCACGCGCCTGCAAGCCTTCAACCAGCTGGGTGGTCTTGGCGAAGAGCGGCTCGTAGAAGCCGGGCTGGCTGATCTGTTCCAGCATGGTCAGGCCGGCGGCCATCGCGATCGGGTTACCCGACAGCGTGCCTGCCTGATAAACCGGGCCCAGTGGTGAGATCATCTCCATCACTTCGCGGCGTCCGCCGAAGGCGCCGACCGGCATGCCGCCACCGATCACTTTGCCCAGCGTGGTGATATCGGCCTTCACGCCGTAGTGGCCCTGAGCCCCCTGAATGCCGATACGGAAACCGGTCATCACCTCATCGATGATCAGCAGGGCACCGTATTGGTCGCACTGCTCGCGCAAGGTTTCCAGGAAACCGGGCTGCGGCGGGATGCAGTTCATATTGCCCGCGATCGGTTCGACGATCACGCAGGCTACGTCATTGCCGATCTCGGCAAAGGCCTTTTTCACCCCTTCAGGATCGTTATAAGTCAGGGTGACCGTGTGGTCCGCCAGACCGGCGGGTACACCCGGTGAGCTGGGGACGCCAAATGTCAGTGCGCCGGAGCCCGCTTTGACCAGCAGCGAGTCGGAATGGCCGTGGTAGCAACCTTCGAACTTGATGATCTTGTCGCGACGGGTATAGCCCCGCGCCAGCCGGATGGCACTCATGGTGGCTTCGGTACCGGAGTTGACCATGCGGATCATCTCCATATGCGGCAGAAGTTCGCAGATCTTGTCGGCCAGCTGGGTTTCGATCTCGGTAGGGGCACCAAAACTCAGGCCTTTTTGTAGTTTTTCGGTCACGGCAGCGGTGATCGCAGGGTGAGCATGGCCGAGGATCATAGGTCCCCAGGACAGGACATAGTCGACGTAGCGCTTATCGTCGGCATCGTACAGGTAGGGGCCTTTGGCTCTGTCGACAAAAATAGGCGTGCCACCAACGGCCTTAAAGGCCCGAACCGGTGAGTTGACGCCACCGGGGATATGGGTTTTTGCTTGCTCAAACAGGGTTTCGGAGCGTGACATGGAATAATCCTGTTGCAGGGTAATTAAAAGAAACGATTGAATTGTTGGGCGCGACTGCAGATATCGTCTGCACTGAACAGACTGTGGACAACCGCCACCATATCCGCGCCAGCCGTAATGACTTGCTTGGCATTATCCACGCTAATGCCGCCAATGGCTACCACAGGGATCTGCAGGGCGGTTTTCGCGGTGCCGAGAAGGGCTAAGGGCGCTGGCTGCGCCTCCGGTTTGGTCGACGACGCAAAGAATGCGCCGAAAGCGACATAGTCGGCGCCCTGGGTCTGCGCAGTATGCGCCAGTTCCAGGCTGTTATGGCAGGTCACACCGATAATCGCCTGGTCTCCCAGACAGGCGCGGGCAGCAGAAACGCTCCCGTCGCCCTGGCCCAGATGTACGCCGTCGGCGCCGCACTCCCGTGCCAGATCAATGTCATCGTTGATCAAAAACAGACAGTCGTATTCACGGCACAGAGCGGCCAGCGCGAGGGCGTCCTGTTGACGTTGCCTGGCGCTGCTGGTCTTGTCCCTGTATTGGAGAACGCGGGTGCCGCCTTTCAATGCATCTGTGACTGCGGGCAGCAGGCGTCCCTGTAGCAGGTTTGTGTCGGTCAGCGCGTAGAGGCCGCGTAAGGGTCGAGATTGTGTCATTGGTGCTTGGCCTTGCAGGGTAGATGTGTGAATGGGGTATATGACAGAGCGTTATCGGCGCTAATGACCACCTGTTATCAAGTTTTTCTATCCGGTGTTTGCTTATCATCAAGGCGCTGCTGACGTGTGTATCAGTCCTGTTATTTCAGCGCCGGGTCAGGGCGTTGCAAGCTTTTTTGCGACATAAAATGACGATTAATATCCTCACGCAGCAGCAACCCTACAGGGCGGTCAAGATAATCGAGTAGCGTCAGGCCGTCTACATTCTGACTGTTCATCGTACTTAGTGCGTCTTTCAGGGTGCTGCGCGGATCAAGCGTTGTCAGGTCCAGACGCTGACCGGGAATGGCCAGCAGGTCGATTGAGCCGGTTTCGGGGTGTTGGGCCAGGTAATCGCGCAGGTCGCGGCTGGCGAGTGCGACGCGATGCTGATCTGACGCAGCGATCAGCAGCCAGTCGGCACTGCGCTCCAGCAGGTTAATCGCGGCCGCCGGCTCAAGGGTCGGAGGGTGTGCGGCGCTGATCGGGCGGGCGATCGTCAGGGCGGTGGTTCGTTCGAGATCCAGTTCCAGCGGGGTCCGGCGCCAATCCAGCCCGCGTTCCAGCAGCAGGGTATGAAAGATCGAACCGTCCGGACAGAAGTAGCGGTTAACCAGGGTCGATGTCACGATAATCACCATGCCGGGAAACAAAATATTGGGGTTGAGGGTCATCTCGAGCAGGGCCATGAGCGCCGCCAGCGGCGCTTGCAGAACCGCGCCCATCATGGCTCCCATACCAAGCATGGCGTAAAAACCCGGATTAGAAACGGTTTCTCCTGCCAGCATGGCGCCGAGCATCCCCATTGCAGCCCCGGCTGCCGCGCCTATATAGAGAGTGGGACCGATAAGCCCCATCGGAACGCCAAGCCCGACCGCCAGTGCCGTAACGAGCAGCTTGGCCAGCGCCAGCGCGAGCAGGAGGTACAGAGACTCATCCCCGTGAAGTATGCCGTTTACCGTGTCATAGCCAACCCCCATGATCTGCGGCAGCTGGGTTGCAACCGCTCCGGTGAGGAGGCCTGCCAGCAGTATGCGCAATACCATGCGCTCGCGTTGGAAGCGGCTGGCATGGATGGTAATGCGACTGAACAGTACCGAGCATCCCCCGATGACGAGACCCATCAGCAGAATAAAAGGGATCTCCTGCAGGCTGTGGATCTGAAAGGCTGGTACCTGAAACACAGATTCCGTGCTGAACGCGAGCTGCTGGACCAGCGCCGCCGTCACCGCGGCGATTACCACGGGCACGAATCCCGCCGCCGTGTACTCCATGATGACCACTTCCATCGCGAAGATGATGCCGGCAATGGGTGTGTTGAACGATGCGGAAATGGCGGCTGCGGTTCCGCAACCCACTAAAGTGCGCAAAGCGTTATTGGGTAAACGCAGCCACTGACCGGCAAGGCTGCTGGCCGCGGCACCAAGATGCACCGCAGGACCTTCTCTGCCGGCAGAGTGCCCACTTACCAGCGTGATGATTCCCGTGGCAAATTGTACCAGGGCGTTGCGCCAGGGCAGGTTACCCTGATGGTAGCCGAGGCGCTCCACAACATGGGTGATGCCGACTTGACGCGACTTCGGTTCGATCATCAGGAACAGGCCGATCACCAGCAGGCTGCCAATCAGCGGCAGTATGAAACGTAATGCTGTGGACAGGCCTTCAAAGTTTTCGCTGTTATTGCCGGGCAGCAGTCTGATCAGCAGCGTATCGATTGCCAGATGAAACAGCAGGATAACACCGCCGGTGAACAACCCCGCCAGAATGCCCATTAATACCCATTGGGGCAGCGCGTCGATTCGACCGACACGGCTGCGGAAGTTGTTTAATGTCAGCGCGTCAAAACGCATAGGGCTCCTGGCTCAATACAGCATGGTATGCCATGAACACGGGTTGGTTATCCCGACGACAGACGAAACTAGTGCCGTTCGATAAAAAAATCGCACTTAATGGACCAATCTCGCTGTTCGACAGGATAACGTATCATCGCCTGACTTTCGATTTAAGCGTCGACAATTTATGATAGGGTCTTCGTAAACGGATAGATTGAGGTGCATGTGATCAAGGTAGGTATTGTTGGCGGAACCGGATACACCGGCGTCGAGCTGCTTCGTCTGCTGGCGAACCATCCGGAAGTTGAGCTGTAGATCATTACGTCGCGCTCCGAAGAGGGCATGGACGTAGCGGAGCTGTATCCAAACTTACGTGGTCATGTGGACCTGACGTTTAGCGTGCCCGATACGCAAGCGCTGGCAGGCTGCGACCTGGTTTTCTTTGCGACCCCCAATGGCGTTGCCATGAAGCAGGTGCCTGAATTGCTCGATGCCGGCGTACGGGTTATCGACCTGGCGGCAGACTTCCGTATCCAGGATCTTGAGATCTGGTCTCAGTGGTACGGCATGACCCACGCCTGCCCCGAGTGGGTGGAACAGGCCGTTTACGGGTTGCCGGAAGTCAACCGCGACAAGATCCGTACGGCCCGGCTGGTAGCCAACCCCGGTTGTTACCCGACGGCCGCGCAACTGGGCTTTCTGCCACTGCTGGAGCAAGGGCTGATTAACCGGCGTCGGCTGGTAGCCGATTGTAAGTCCGGGGTCAGCGGTGCCGGACGCGGAGCCAGTGTGAGTGCACTGCTCTGTGAAGCCAGTGAAAGCTTCAAGGCGTACGGCGTTGCCGGACACCGTCATCTGCCGGAGATCAAACAGGGTCTGGCGGAAGTGGCCGGTTTCCCGGTGGGCCTGACCTTTGTTCCCCATCTGACCCCGATGATTCGCGGTATTCATGCGACCCTGTACGGCGTTTTGAAAGATCCAGTGGACAACCTGCAGGAGATCTACGAAGCACGTTATGCCGATGAGCCCTTTGTGGATGTTATGCCCGCAGGCAGTTTGCCCGAAACACGCAGCGTGAAAGGGGCTAACCATTGCCGTATTGCGGTTTACCGCCCGCAGGACGATGATACTGTGGTGGTGTTATCCGTTATCGATAACCTGGTCAAAGGTGCGGCCGGGCAAGCCGTACAGAACATGAACATCATGTTTGGCTTTGACGAAACGGCCGGGCTTAATCTGGTAGGTCTTATGCCGTAAATCCCGCTGGCAGGGGCCGGGCATGCGAATGTCCGGCTTAGCTGGCGCACAATACCCGGACGACCTGTCCGACTACCGTCTTAAACAACGCAGATTAATACTTGATTAAAATGCTCGGTTAATAGCATAATGCGTTCCTGAGTATGCGATATTTTTGGAGTGACTATGAGTGTGGTTGAATATCAGCCCGATGACGCAGCGCTGACTGTTACCGATGCAGCGGCGAACAAAGTACGCCGGTTGATCGAAGAGGAGGAGAACGATAGCCTCAAACTGCGTGTATTTGTCACCGGTGGCGGTTGCTCGGGTTTCTCCTACGGTTTTACCTTTGATGAAGAGGTTAATGAGGATGATACTGCCGTGATAAAAGATGGTGTCACCGTGTTGGTTGACCCCATGAGTTTTCAGTATCTGGCGGGCTCCGAAGTGGATTATAAAGAAGGGTTGCAAGGGTCGCAGTTTGTGATCAAAAACCCGAATGCCACGACCACCTGCGGCTGTGGTTCCTCATTTTCGATCTGATTTTTGCCCTGTTGCACAGCAACTCATTCGGGAGGCTGTGCCGCTGAACATGGATGCGCCTGAGCATCGCTCCTGAAGCCGGGCTTCTGCCCCGGCACTTTTGTTTTAAATCAGCGTTATTGCGATGGGTTTCATAGCAACGCAAGGTTGTTGTGAGCCAGTAGGGCTTAGACGGCCTATCCGGCCTGATAGATAGCACCCAGCACCCGTGGCCCTTTGGCTCCCGTCACTTCCGCACGATTCCCCGCCATGCCATCCAGGCATTGCTGTGCCAGCCAGGCGAATGCGGTGGCTTCCAGCCATTCCGGTGCAATACCCAGCGCCCCCGTATCGGCTACCGACGCGTCCGGCAGCAGGGTTTGCAGGCGCTGTTTGAGTGCACCATTGTAGGCACCGCCGCCACATAGGTAGATATGAGCCTGTGGCAGGTTATGCTGGTTGATTGCCTCGGCAATAGTGCGCCCGGTCAGCTCCAGCAGTGTGGCCTGAATATCCTGCGGTGCCGGCTGTGGGGATAGCTGCAGAAGCTGGCGCTTGAGCCAGTCCGGATTGAAGGCCTCGCGCCCGGTGCTTTTCGGGAACGGCTGTGAAAAATAGGGGTGGTCATGGAGCCGCTCAAACAGCGCGCTGTCTACGCATCCTGTCGTGGCCCAGGCGCCGTCCTTATCGTAGGGCTGCTGCAGGGTTTCCTGTATCCAGCCATCCATCAGCACGTTGCCGGGCCCGGTGTCGTAGCCGATTACGGGTGCCTGAGAGTCCCGGCTTAGTAGGGTGATATTGGCCATGCCGCCAATATTGACGATAACCCGGTCCTGATCGGGACTGCGCAGACACGCGGCATGGAAGCCCGGCGCCAGCGGTGCGCCTTCCCCGCCCGCCGCGATATCGCGGCGTCGAAAATCAGCAATCACGGTGATACCCGTCTGTTCAGCCAGAATATGCGGGTCGCCGATCTGTAGCGTGAAGGGTTCGGGCAGCAGCGGGCGGTGACGGATCGTCTGGCCGTGGGAGCCGATGGCTCTGATCTGCCGGGCATTGGTGCCGGCATCGGCCAGTAAGCGGTTGACGACATCGGCCTGAAACCGGCCCAAAGCGACATCTGCAGCGCCAAGCCGTTCGATCTCATTGGCACCGGGTTGGGTCAGAGCCAGCAGCTCTTGTCGCAGCGCCGCAGGGAGAGGCTCGCAGCGCTGCGCGATGAGTCGGGGTATCGCCGGGGTCGATAATTCAGATGGCGTATATTCGCAGAGTACCGCGTCCAGGCCGTCGAGGCTGGTGCCGGACATGAGCCCGATCAGCAACGAAGGCGCCATATCAGTTGGACGCGAGACGTGTCTGCTGGTAAGTCTCCAGCTGGTCGATCAGGTCGCTGGCCAGCGGTTCGAAGCGTGCCATCTCTTTGCGTGGCAGCGGGTTGGCCTGCGGCAGCGGGACCGTCAAGGGGTTGCGGTGCGCACCGTTAAGGCGGAATTCGTAATGCAGATGGGGGCCGGTTGCATAGCCCGTGCTGCCCACATAGCCGATCGTTTCACCCTGCTTGACCCGTGAGCCTGTGCGAATACCGCGCTTGAGCTTGCTCATATGGGCATACAGGGTCGAGTAGCGCTGGCCGTGCTGCACAATGACCGCGTTGCCGTAACCACCCTTGCGTCCGGCATGAATCACTTTGCCGTCTCCGGCGCTCTTGATAGGCGTGCCGGTAGGGGCGGCGTAGTCGACGCCGCGATGCGGCCGGTTGGTTTTGAAGATCGGGTGTTTACGGTTGGGGTTGAAGCGCGAGCTGATGCGGGCAAAATCCACCGGGGTGCGCAGAAACGCCTTGCGCATGCTCTTGCCTTCAGGGGTGAAGTAGTTACTGTTGTCTTTGCTGTCGGTATAGCGGATGGCGCGGAACAAGTTACCCTGGTTACTGAATTCGGCGGCGATGATATTGCCCTCACCGATCACCTTGCCATCCAGCGACAGCTCTTCATAGATAAGGCTGAAGTGATCGCCCTTTCGAATATCCAGGGCAAAGTCCACATCCCAGCCGAAGATGGCAGCCAGTTCCATGGTGAGCTTTTCGCTTAATCCGGCGCGCTGTCCGGCGAGAAACAGTGAGTCGTCGATCTCCCCGTGGCTGAAGAGCTGGGTTGCTTCGGGCGTGCGGACAATTTCCTCAACATCGTAACCCTGCTCGGTGCGGGATACGATTGTGCTTTGCAGCGCAGAGCGAATATGGCGGACCTTCTGCAGCGATTCGTCCTGGATCAGAAAGGCCAGCTCCTCACCGGGCTTAAGCGTATTGAGTGCGCCAGTGGGTTTGATGCTGTTGAGAAGCGGGTAGAGGTCGTTAGCACCCAGCCCGGCCTTCTTGAACAGGGTGGTCAGGTTATCGCCTTTGCTGATCTGGACAGTCAGCCATTTCTCTGGCGGCGGAGGTTCAGGCAGGCTGGCTTCTGGTTCCTGAGGGACTGCGGGAAGGGGTGTATGCAGCGCCGTCGGTCGATTTTCCTGAGCGTCAATCGGGGCCTGGACGACGCTGTTTGCCGTAGGTGTGACGACCGGCTGTTCGATAATCAGGGGAAGCGCGGTGCGGGTTGCCTCCACGTCCTCAGAGGATGTCAGAGCCAGCAAGGCGACAAGGACTAGTGAACCGGCGCTGATCGCAATCAGGTGCGGCTTGGGAAACTGCTGTGCGTAACGCATAAATTTCAACGATCTGTCCCGCTGTTGGCTAGAAGTCGTGGCGACAGTATAAAAAAAATACACCCGTCTTGTCATTAATCCAGATCATAAACTCGTGTCGGTGATTGTGCATGCACGGCACGCTGGTTAGAATAGTCCGTTTATCCCAAGATCACCGATTTTGCGTGCAGGTAACCGATAGATGAGTGTGAACAACGCGTTGCTACAGGATCTTCAGGCCCGGGGCCTGATTGCTCAAATGACAGCCGACGAGGCCTTGGCCGCCCACCTGAATGAGGCGCCGCGCACGCTCTATTGTGGTTTTGATCCCACGGCGGACAGCCTGCATATTGGTAGCCTGGTGCCGCTGTTGGCGCTCAAGCGTTTTCAGTTGGCGGGTCATAAGCCGTTGGCGTTGGTTGGTGGTGCGACGGGCCTGATCGGTGATCCGAGTCATAAGGCTGAAGAGCGAAAGCTCAATACCCCGGATGTGGTGGGGCAGTGGGTGGATAAGCTGAAAGCCCAGGTCAGCGGCTTTATCGACTTTGATTGCGGTGCTAATTCGGCCCAGGTGGTGAATAACCTGGACTGGACTGCAAATATGGATGTCTTGTCGTTTCTGCGCGATGTCGGCAAGCACTTTGCCGTCAATGCCATGATCCATAAAGAATCCGTTAAACAGCGGCTTAACCGTGAAGGTGAAGGGATCTCGTTCACTGAATTTACCTACTCGATTCTGCAATCGTTTGACTATCAGCAACTGAATCTATCCCATGACTGCACGCTCCAGATCGGCGGTAGCGACCAGTGGGGCAATATCACCGGTGGCACCGATCTGACGCGCCGCCGTAACGGTAATCAGGTCTTCGGTCTGACGTTGCCGCTGATCACCAAGGCCGATGGCAGTAAGTTTGGTAAGTCAGAGTCGGGGACCATCTGGCTGGACGCAAACCGGACATCGCCCTATGCGTTCTATCAGTTCTGGATCAATACCGCCGATGCCGATGTATACCGCTTTTTGCGCTATTTTACCTTCCTGTCGATCGAAGAGATTGCCGCTATTGAAGAGGCGGACCTTGCCGCCAGCGGTCGTCCGCAGGGGCAGTCTATCCTGGCTGATGAAGTGACCCGGCTTGTGCACGGTGAAGAAGGCTTGCTGGCGGCTCAGCGGATTACCGAAGCGCTGTTCAGCGGTGATACTTCTGCGCTGAGTGAAACTGATTACCAGCAGCTGAGCCTGGATGGTTTACCCAGTTCTGAATTGGTGGTGGCGGAGCTGAGTGAAAAGCCGCTTACGACGCTGTTTGCTGAAGCCGGTTTGGTTAAGGCCGCCCGTGAAGCCAAAGACGCCTTGCAGCGTTCAGCGGTTATCGTGAATGGTGAGACTCTGGGGATGGACAAGATTATGGCTGGTGCCGAGGTCTTTGCCGCTGACCAGGCGCGCTTCGGGCGTTTCTTTCTGGTTAAGCTGGGTAAGAAAAAGCACCACCTGTTTGCGTTGCCAGCCTGATTCGAGGCTGTATCCGGCATTTGCTAAGCGATAGTGCTGGCCCCTGAAGTGCCGGAATATCGGTAGAGCGCTGCCTGGGACGACCTTTGTTTGCTCGTGTGGTGCTCGCCTTGCGCATATTTAGCCAGCCGAAAAATGACCCCGGACTCAGCTCCGGGTTTTTTTTTGGCTGGCGGAATTCCCGCGGTTGGCGTGATGCCGTCCCCGGTTAAATCGGGCAGCAAACGCCAAGGTGGCTTTACTCATCCGGTGTGCGTCGGTTACTGGTCTGGGAGTGGAGATGGAGGCTGGGTGAAGGGTGCCGGAAAATAAGTAGAGCGAGGGGTTGAATACGACCGCTGTGCGAAGTGAGAGTTGCGTGAAAATCTGGCGA